>PBUX01000001.1 GCA_002728565.1 Methanobacteriota archaeon
GAAAGAGGAATCACTCCAAGGCCAATTTCTGAAAGGTCGACCGATATCGAAATGGCATCGGTATCGAAATCAAAAATGTCAACTTCTAGGTGTGCTAAACCTCCTTCGGTAGTTAGTATCCCCTCTCTGAAGGCAAATGCGTTAGGAACGTCTGCGAGAGCTAGTGGGGTATTCTCACTGGAAGAGATCACCGAAGGGGACAGAACCCTATCGACAAATTGATTCTCAATGAATGAGATCTCCTGCTGATTTCCAATTTCGCCGATTCCCATTGATACCTGCCTAGTTACTTTGTCTAGGAGGCCAGAAAGTACCCCTTCATTGATAGTACTGCCACTAGCCAAACTAAGATCCGCATAGGTTCCATTCCAGATTGCTATCTCAACGGCATGCCCGTCCACGATTCCTTCTTCGATCTCAGAAACATGGATGTGAAGCTTCAGATTTTTATTTCCAATCAGCTTTAGTTGGTCCCCGATATCAAAGACGCTTGGGCACAGCCCCGTTTCTCTCGAAATATGATTGGAGAAAATTGATTGTGCATCCGGTGCATCCGCCTGTAGGATCACTGGAGAGTTCTCTGGAAGCTCCTCTTCTGTGCCATTGTCCTCCACGTAAGTCAGTCGAATCGTCCGATTCGCCCAGTCTTCCTGCGGTACAACATACTCGTAAGTTAGGTTATGCTCAGCCTCAATTTCTTGTTCAATTGGCCCCAAGGGGGTAGTGGAGACATTGAGCCAATATTCGTTTCTAATCTTATTCGCCTCAAATAGGGTCCCAGATGAATTGGAAAATACTCCAGATTCTACGATTTCTCGCACTTGGCCGAAGCTTCCTGATGCATCGCCATTGTATGTCCCGTCTACGATTACAGTATCGGTAATCGTCTCGCCTCCTTCTGACTGCAAGTGGAAAATTGGAATTGTTCCGTTTACCTCGATGTATGGGTATTCATCTGAAGCGACGAAGTCGAAGTCGCCGGACCCATATAGCCTAGTGAACTGGTCAGTTCTCACGCCCTCTTCCCACTTCTCACGGAAAATTAGTTCATCGAGATCGAATGAGAATCCATCTCCTGCCGCAGACAAACGGACTGAAGCATTTGCCTCAAGTTGAACATCATAGAGCCTTCGGAATCCATTCTCGTCCCAGATTTCATAATGAAACAGCTCAATCTGGCCGAAAGCCCCCTGTTCACTATCATTGGAGCCCTCGTTTAACGAAATCCACCCTGTCCCCCCTAAGCTGATTCTTTCAGTTATCTTGCCATCTGAAAATGACCTAAGTACCCTAGCATCGTCAATGTCAGCTTGAATTTGTGCATTCGAATCGGGGTCAGGATTGACTCCTAATGATATCCACCCCGATCCAAGCATTTCGAAATCCTGCTGAATTAGATCCGTCGAGAAATATGTCTCATTGAGCCAAATTGAGTCTAGGTCAAGACTGATTATTGCGCCCTCTGTCCCATTCAAGAAATCCAGGAAAAGTGACCCATTGCCCAGCTCGTTCGATTCCAGAACCTCTCCTGTTCTTTTCTGCCAGCCCCTTCCGTCGAACGAAATTCCCTGTGAGCCATCAACCCCCGACATGGACCAATCAGTCTCCCTGGTTACTTCATGATCCATTATTGGCTGATTCCAATTTGTAATTTCGAGGGCCCTACTGCAAGATGAATCAGTAGTGGTTACTGAAATTGAAATTGCGTCACCGAACTCTGGAGTCGTGGTAAGCGTAACGTCAACCTCTCCCCCGGCACTGATTGAGCTTACATCCATGGTCGTTAGTATGTTGGCGCCATTGCGAATGTGATTGACCGCAACCTCGGAAACAATCGGGGATGAGCCATTGGAGAATGGAGGGTCGAATACCGTTCTGTACCTATGCAATATTGATGAGTCATACTCTCCGCCCTCACTTACAGAGATTTCTTCGTCCCAGTCCACCAGAATCCTGCAGGACCTGTGGCTTTCATCATCGGCAGCAGCAAGGTTGAGCATGCTGATCAGCATGACAGAGCAAACGAAAAAGGACGTGAGTCGCTTTGTCATGAATGTGGTAAAGTTGCGGTGCATTTGAATTGATGCACAGAATGATTGAGGGTTTTCCTAGAAGAGGGGTTCTTCGTAGTCATCATCAACCCCAGACCGTTCGCGCCAGAGATCAGCGGGCATCACATCATAGATCTCCGCGTAGGGATCGTCATCGGATTTATCGGATCTGGAAGCAGCAGCATCCTTGGCGAAATTTTCCGCATTTGGCTTAAATTTCCAGTAATGTATCCTCCATTCGCGTCCATCCCAAAGCGTTGTTTCCTCCGATTCCGTGGTCAGCAAGTCATAATCCTGTAACTGGTAGAACAGGTTACGATCGGTTGGTTCCAAGGCGTTGTCTATGATTCTGTTCGAGAAACCAAAAAATCCGAGAGCGTGCTCGGCAATTGACTCGGCCACAGTGGTCTCCATGTCAATGTCCACCTTGCCCTTGATGGCATGCGTAAGTTGCTCAAGTGTCAAGCCCAGTCTCCCAACCCCATCTAGAAGGAGGGGGGGCTTTATTTCAATCATCGCACTATTTGTTAATCCCTTTATGACGGGTTGATTAATCAGTTCCATCTAGAAGTAACTGATGGAGGGTTCGGGTAGTCTTCGATTCCTAGGATTGGAAGAGAACGAAGAGGGGCCTTGGGATGTAGCTATTCTACAAATTCCTCTCGAGATGACTACAAGTTATGGCGATGGGACTTCAGGTGGCCCTCAATCTTGCGTAGAGGCTAGTATTCAGGTCGAGTTGTTTGACCCTATGCTTCCTAATGATCTTCCTTGTGGTGCAAGGATGCACACTGCGATACCATGGAGTTCTAATGCCCCTGATTTGAGATCTCAGCTAGATTCGATTAGGGATTACATGCTACCTTGGGTGAATGGGGGGGCTTTCCCATTGGTATTGGGGGGGGAGCATGGGATTCTGCTCCCAATCATGGAGGCTTTGAAAGAAATCCCCGGAAGTGACTTTTCAGAGCTTACGATAGTACAGATAGATGCGCATGCGGATCTAAGAGACGAGCTGAACGGGGAGAAGTATTCACATGGAACTGTAATTAGAAGGTCTTTGGAGGCCGGTATTAGTTCAGTGATTCAGATTGGTGTTAGGGCATATTGTGCGGAGGAGGGGGCTTTGATTGAAAGTGATGATAGGATTCGGACTTGGTTCGCGAGGGACCTTTTTCCAGCTAATGGCGATTCATCAAAATGGTGTGAAATGATTGCCAGCTTGGAAGAAATCGAAGGTCCAGTGTGGCTAACCTTCGATGTGGATGGGCTTGATGGGGCATTGGTACCTTCGACAGGGACGCCGGTTCCTGGGGGGCTTAGCCACTGGGGTGCGGTGGAGGCAATAGAGCGGTTGTTTTGTTCTAGTAAATGTGAAGTAATCGGGGCCGATATTAATGAGATAGTTCCTGATACAGAGGGGAGTCTCACCCAATTCAGCGCGGCCTTGGTCGCAACAAAAATCGTCTCCTGCCACATCAATGAATTACTGAAGAGGAAAGGAGGATTGTTGTAGAGTGACCTACGCAGAGGGGCATATGCGTCGCTCACTGACAGCACTTATTCTGGCCTCATTGGCTATTTCTTCAGTGGCGCCTATCGCCAATGCCCAGGTGCAGCAACCTGATATTATCCAAGAGCATTGGTATCATTCCTATGCAACTCTGACCCTAGATGTGAATGCTTGGGCGGATGATTATCCAGAAATTGTAAATCTGCTAGTAGTTGGCTACACTGAACTTGGCAGGAATCTATGGATGTTGCAGATATCAGATTGGAGCCAGGAGAATAAGCCAGATGGCACGCCCAAAGACGTGGTCTACATCGATGGTGGTCACCATGGCAATGAGCATCTTGGAACGGAGCTTGCTTTCCTAACGGCTGAGTTCTACATTGAGGGCTGGTCTAACGGTGACCAGAATGTGATCGATGTGCTAACAACCACGGAGTTGCATATCCTGATAATGCTTAACGCAGACGGGAACGATTTTGACACTAGGTGGAACGTCAACCAAGTGGATTTGAATAGAAACTACGATCATTACTGGAATACCTGCCCCACGACGCAGCCAGGCAGTAGTGCGTTCAGTGAATCCGAGACTCTAGCGAATTCGATTTACATGAACGAAGTCGTTCCACATGCCGACCTCTATGTCACTATGCACACAGGAGTGTGGATCATGCTTTATCCCTGGGGCAAGTGGCCCGAGCAACCTTCTGATTGGGAGTTGTTTCATTTCATAAGAGATGAAGTTAATTCGAATATTTCCGAAATTCCTATTCAAAATGCAAATCAGGGCCTCTATCCGAACTGTGGGACAAGTCGGGATTATGGATACGGTGTGATGGGTTATCCAACCTTTACTTTCGAGACTGATGACGAACAATGGTTACCTGGGACTGTGGAAGCACTGTCGGAGAGGCTTGGAGAGGAGTTGGATGTGATGAAGTACCTAATAGAAAACGTGTGGTACTGGAGAGCTAGGCTTTCTATTCAGTCACTTGAGTTAGATGGCAACGAGGTTCGACTCAATGTTTCCAACCTTGGCAGGGCCAGTACCACCAATGCGACTCTTGCATACATTACAGAAGAAGGGGATTTATGGCTTCCCCGGGGGTCTGACCCGAATAGCTCTCCTTGCGGTGAGGGATTAGAATCCCTTGATGTCTTGATGGCCGCAGAGGGTGGCTTTGGGTACAACTTTTCCTCGCCCGGGTGTGGTTTCGGGGTTAATGCGACAAATGAAACTGAGTTGATCCTTGATTTTGGCGATGCCCCATTCTCAAGCATAGGTGGCGAGTTCCACCTAGTCTACCAGAAAAGAGTAATTGATGCTTCCACTTGGGTTTCTGAGCCAGTAAACGGGTCGGTTGTGGATTACGTCAGCACTTCTGGACGCTCATTGTCTTCTCCATCGCTTTTTCTCAGTATGATATGCGTAATTCTAGCGGCCGTCAAAACTAGAAATGGAAAATAAGTGAATAACCATCCTGGTTATGCTCTAAAATTGCATTTTTCATAGGAATTATTTCTATATAATGACTTTTTCGACGTTTTAGTGATAAAAATGGAGTATGACAATAGTGAATTCGACGAAATAGGAGGGCAATTGGTTCTTCCAATTTTCAAGGGGACTGTTAGGGCGCCAAACAATTCCCTAAACGGACTAGGAAGAGTGCAAAGAAGCCTGGTGAAGGAAGCTTTGTCATCTGACGGTTTTGATGGAAAAATCGGGAAGACGATGAAGATTTGGACTCCGGGTTGCAATATCATTCTAGTTGGAATGGGCATTAGGGATGCCCTTGATCACAACAAGGCCCGTGACACAGGGGCAAGGGTAATTGCTTCCATGGAGAAAAAGAAGGGGTTGGAAGTTACCGTTCGATTCACTTCTGGTTGGCCTGGTGAAAGAATGTTGGATTTTGCTGAGGGCATGATGCTGAGGGATTATGAGTTCCTAGAACACCAAGAGGTCGAAGACGAACATGTAACTGACCCATGGAAGGTTTGTTTCCAAGCAAGCCCNCGTCATCAAGATCGNTTGAAAATGGGATTGGGGAGAGTCGGCGCTGTTGTCAAGGGGGTACACATTGCGAGAAACCTGGGGAATGAGCCAGCAAATGTGCTATACCCAATGGAGTTTGCCCGTAGGGCTGTTGACTGGTCAGAAAACAAATCAAATGTTCATGTTGAGGTGTACGACTGGGAGAAATTGCTAGATCTCGGGATGGGGGGACTCGTGAATGTGGGGAAGGGTAGTGAGAGGAAGCCTTGCATGGTTCTTTTCACATTGAATCCCGATAAAGATGAGGGAGTGAGGCGGCCTTGCATAGTAGGCAAGGGTATCACTTTCGATACTGGTGGAATTTCGATTAAGCCGTCAAATGGCATGTGGGATATGAAATACGATATGTGCGGAGCCGCTACAGTCTTTGGGCTGATGGATGCCCTGCATTCTTCTGGCTATGAGGGCAGGGTAAATGGAATTGCTTGTTTAGCAGAAAATATGCCGGGTTCTGGGGCATACAGGCCGGGCGATGTATTCACAACTTACTCTGGTAAGACTGTAGAGGTATTCAGCACCGATGCTGAGGGGAGGAATGTTCTTGCGGATGGTTTGTGGAAGGCTGGAGAGCTTGATCCGGACTACATTATTGACCTAGCGACATTGACTGGAGCTATTGTTGTAGCCTTGGGAAATCAGATCTCGGGCATGTGGTCAAACGATGAGGTTCTTGCAAAAAGATTGATGGAAGCTGCTAATAGTTGTGGGGAAGAAGTGTGGAGGATGCCCTTGAACAAGCAATTCAGGAAATACATGACAGATTCGGCATTTGCTGACATCCGCAATGGATCGATAGGGGGCAGAGCTGGTTCTTCCAATTCGGCGGCCTCATTTCTAGAGTTCTTTGTTCCGAATCGTGACTTTGATGAAGATTCGGAGAAGATTCCTTGGGCACATCTGGACATTGCCGGTACTGCTTGGGGGCCGGGGTCAAAGGCGCGTTCTGAATCTGCCAACCCGCTTTTCCAGTATGGGACTTCTGGAGTTCATGTCAGAACTCTGCACAAGATGATTACGGGAGAGTGATCAGTCTTCTTCTGCCTCTTCGGAGTCCACTACCTCGAAGTCAGCATCAACCACTTCTTCATCTGAGTCATCTTCCTGGGATGCCATCTCAGCTGCAGCTGCCTCGTACAACTTTGTGGATATTGAATGCATGGACTGTTCTAGTTCGGTCATTTTTGCCTGGATTGCCGCCTCATCGATCTCATCAAAGTCAATCGGCTCGCCGTCATTGGAAATTAGCTGTTCTAGCTCGTCGAGCTTTTCCAGCACAGGGCCCTTCTCATCCTCTGAAAGCTTGTCCCCGGCGTCCTCGATCATCTTCCTAGTTTGGTAAACTACGCTGTCNGCAGTATTCCTAATCTCTACCTTCGCTTTTCGCATCTTATCGTCCTCAGCGAACTTCTCAGCATCCTCAATTTTCTGCTTTATCTCATCCTCAGAGAGCGAGGTTTGCCCCTCTATCTTTATCGATTGCTCTGTTCCAGTCCCCAAATCCTTGGCTGAAACATTAACGATACCATTGGCATCTATGTCAAAGGTTACCTCAATTTGCGGTATGCCCCTGGGTGCAGCTGGTATTCCCATCAGGTGAAATCTCCCTAGTGTGATGTTATCTTTCGAAAACTCCCTCTCACCTTGNAGGACATGGACTTCGACTGCNGGTTGATTATCTGCTGCGGTTGAGAAAGTCTCTGAGCGCCTCGTTGGAATCGTCGTGTTTCGCTCAATCATCGTGGTCGTTATACCCCCAAGGGTTTCTATTCCAAGCGTCAATGGAGTTACATCCAGTAGAAGGACGTCAGTCACTCCGTCATCGCCTACGATGATCCCGGCCTGCAAAGCGGCCCCCATGGCCACNGCCTCATCAGGATTGATTCCCTTGAAAGGAGATTTGCCNACTTCTTTCTCAATGGCCTGTTGTACTGCAGGAACACGAGTCGAGCCCCCNACAAGAAGTACCTTATCGACCTCTCCCTTCTTGATTCCCGCGTCCTTCATTGCTTGACGAGTGGGGGTCATTGTCCTCTCAATTAGTGAAGAGACCAATTTCTCAAATTTTGACCTGGAAAGGGACATATCGAGATGTTCGGGCTGCCCATCTTTCATGGTGATAAATGGNAGATTGATCTGTGTGTTCATCGTGCCGGAGAGTTCAATCTTTGCCTTCTCTGCNGCTTCTCTNATTCTGCTNATTGCCTGCAAGTCGTTTTCTAGGTCTATCCCGGTTGACTTCTTGAATTCAGAAACTATCCAATCAATTATCATTTGATCGAAGTCGTCCCCTCCGAGTCTATTGTCNCCACTAGTAGCTTTCACTTCAATNTGGGGCTGGCCGTCAACTTGGTAAATCTCTAAAATTGAGACATCAAAAGTTCCCCCTCCAAGATCATACACCAGCACTGTTTGGTCGTCTTCTTTATCTACCCCATAAGCCAAAGCAGCAGCAGTTGGTTCGTTGATTATTCGAAGAACGTCAAGACCTGCTATCCTCGCCGCATCTTTCGTTGCCTTTCTCTGAGAGTCAGAAAAATACGCTGGACAAGTNACTACTGCTTGCTTGACCTCNGAGCCAAGATATTCCTCGGCATCTGACTTTAGCTTCTGTAGAATGAATGCAGAAATTTCTTGTGGGGAGTATTTCTCTCCNTCCACCTCTTGGGACCAATCAGTTCCCATCTCTCTTTTCACAGAAATGAATGTTCTTTCGGAATTTGTTACTGCCTGCCTTTTTGCGGTCACCCCAACAAGTCTCTCGCCGTCTTTGGTAAAGGCGACAACGCTTGGAGTGGTCCTAGATCCCTCCGAGTTGGGGATGACAATTGCCTTCCCCCCCTCGATTGCTGACACGCAGCTGTTCGTCGTTCCTAGATCGATTCCAATTACTTTGTTCGTCATTTTTTTCATTCTCCTTTTTTATTGTCTACAATAAATCGAATGTNATATCCAAAATACCATTGTTCAGTTGCCATGATGGGTTTNTTGATGGATTGGGCAGCACTAGCGTCTTGAATGGTCTGAGCTGAGTGTCTTTGAGAAGCTGTAGGATCTGGCCNCCCCCTGTTAGAGAGACATCAAGATTGCTTGGCTCCAATCCCTCTGTCATTGAAACGTCTAATGTGACATGCATCTTCCCATCTTCAATGAATATNTCTTCTTCAGGAATTGAATCGTCACCCGCAGATTGGGCAGATTCATCTACGTTGACGTCTACCTTGCTCTCCATTGGCTTGATTTGAACATCAATTCCGAACTTCTTCAAAAAGTCGCCGAATCCTTGAGGGCCGCTCATTATTGATTCCATGTGATTTCTAATCTCCTCTGGGTCGGTGAAACCTAGCTTTATCTCATTGGGTCTGACACGATCTGGATCGACTCCCATTTCCTCAAATTGAGACCTGATCTGAGAGTACATAGACCTCAAGACGTCGATGTCCACTGGCATCCCCATCTGCTCGAACATTTTCGCCATTTCTTCGATGATTTCTTCTTCAAAATCATCGCTACCATTTGTTCCCATTGTATCACTACTCAACTGTTGGTTGTATAGTGGGAAGGTTGGGTCGTATTTGAATCCAACGGAGATATAACTCTATGAGCGGATTGAAAACCATGTATTATGTCGGACGGGCGAAATGGTGGAATCGGAGCACGGAGAAGCCTTGGAAGACACCGAGCGCTTGCAGGGAAGGGGCGCTTTGGTCAATAACGTGAAGGCAGCGTCTGCATTAGCTGGAGCAATACGATCAACTTTGGGTCCCAAGGGCCTAAACAAGATGCTGGTAGAAGCGGATGGAAGTTCTATAGTAACCAATGACGGAGTTACGGTGTTGGAAAATGCGAACGTTGAGCACCCGACCGCAAAAATGCTAATCCAAGCTTCATCGTCACAAGATAGAGCAGCGAGAGATGGAACTACAACGACAATAATATTGGCCTCTGAGATGCTTCAGAACGCTATGGAACTCGTATCAATGGGAGTACATCCCTCTGTGATTGTGAATGGTTATAGTATTGCTTTAA
>PBUX01000022.1 GCA_002728565.1 Methanobacteriota archaeon
GGGTAGGCGGAGTCATCCGAAAGGTAAGCGTGAGTGGACGCGTATGACACCATCGGTATGCCCGCTGCCGAGAGCACTCCGTTGGCGCCCGCCGAGGCGGCTGAGCAAGCGGCGCCGGCGACTGCGATTACCGAGTCGTCGACCAGCTCCTGGGCCGAGGCGGCTGAGGTGGTACCGTCGCAGCCAGAGTCCTCCTCCTTCAGGGCGAAGTTGTAGGCGCTGGTCATCGAGTTGAGGTCGGCGATGGCGAGCTCGGCTGCTGCTTGGAAGCCCGGGTAGTAGGATGATATTGGTCCGGACTCGTCTGCCAATAGCCCGATATTGACATCGGGCGGTGACCCGTCCCCTTCCCATGACCAGTCGTCATGGCAGTCGAGTGAGTAGTTCCCGTAGGCCGACTGCGTGCAGATCCCGTACCCTCCGCCGTCTACGTCGCCGCTTGCATCGAAATCGATCATGCTGCTGGCGCCGTGCCAGTCATCGCCTGTTGCGAATATGGCGTCCTCCATGTCGGCATGGCCGTCATTGTGCATTGCGATGTACGACTCCCCGATGAGCCTTACCGCGTCATAGGCCTCCGCCTGGTAAATCGCGCTGGCGCAGTCGGAGTCGTTGTTGCAGTCGTGCCAGAACTCGGTGGACATGCTGGATTCGTAGTCGTCGTGTTGCAGGAAGGTGACGTTTTGCATTATCGTGCAGGGGGCTGTGGAGAGGTACGTGCAGGGGTTGTTGGACTCAGCGACATAGATGTTCGGAGTGGCGTACACTGGGGGGATGATCCAAGAGTTGGCTGCATTGTCGTATGATGCGTACAGGTCATCGAGGAAGTCTGCTGCCGACGACGAGAACGGGGTAACAAGGACGATGCTGTCGCAGCCGGCGGCATTGATGGCATTGGCTATGCTGCTGAAGTCGGAATCGGACTCAAGGAATGACGAGTCCGAGCAGGTCGCTCCCCACTCCGCCTCGAAAGCATCGGAGATTCCGGTGCCATAGTTGGTTTCGACTGCGACTATTGCCGGGGAGCTGTGCCCGGCATCGTTCACTATGTCGTATAGTGCCTCGCCCTCGAGGCCGTCGACCGGTACTACGCGGAAGAACAACGGGTATTGGGAGTCGTTCGAAAGGGCCCTGCTCGAGGACGCGAATGACACCATCGGGATGCCCGCTGCCGATAGCACCGCGTTGGCGCCCATCGAGGCGCCTGAGCAAGCGGCTCCGGCGACTGCGATGATCGAGTCGTCGACCAGCTCCTGGGCCGAGGCGGATGAGGTTGTACTGTCACAACCAGAGTCCTCCTCCTCCAGGGTGAAGTTGTAGGCGCTGGTCATCGAGTTGAGGTCGGCGATGGCGAGCTCGGCTGCTGCTTGGAAGCCCGGGTAGTGGGATGATATGGGTCCGGTCTGGTCGGCCAATAGCCCGATTTTCACCTGATCGGTGCCGTTCGAGCCGTTCGAGCCGTTCGAGCCGCTTGTGCTGGTGTAGTCGCCGGTGTCGCACGGGAAGAATTCCGAGTCTACCAGCGTTGACGGGGTGTGCCCGCTGTGTGATATGTTCTGCTCGAACACGACCATCGGGGAGGAAAGGGACGAGGCGCCTAGCAGGTCGTAAGACACGAACTGGCCGCGTTGGATGCCATACGAGTTCTCGACGCTCCAGCTGGTAATTGAATTGAAGTTCGTGGGCACGAATGACTCCCATGCGTCCACGGCGTCACCTGATTCGGTGTGGCAGAATTGGGTCATCGAGTAAGGGGAGTTGTCCGACATCGGCGGGGCAGAGAAATGTAGCGTGAACGGCGTGTGTTGGTCGGAAGTCGAGTTCTCCGTCTTGATGTAGACGAACTTTGTGGTGTTNTCTGGCCATCCCGGTGGGGAGTTGTACTCGCACGAATCCAGGGCCGTGTCGACGGAGAAGTTATTGGATGTGTGATCTATTTCCGTTCCCGAATCCTCGTCGAATAGCTTTGCGACGAACTCGTAGCACCCAGTGCTAAGGTTTGCCAGTTCGGCGTGGTGGGTCTCGCTGTTTTGATTTGCGATCCAGTTCCAACCGTCCCAGGATAGCTTGTTCGTGGACTCATTGTCCCATACCTCCCAGTCTAATGAGTAGTTGGTTCCGATGGAGAGGCCGAAGGCGTCGATTGTGATGTTGGCGGCTCCGGAGGTGTTGTTGAACTGCCAGTCGATTGGATCCATGTTGGGCCAAACGTCCAGGTATGCTCCAGAACCCGTGTCGCTCCTTCCCTCCATTATTCCCAGCTCAGCCCCATCGATTGCCAATTCGTCAGATAGGGGGAGAATTGGGGCTATTACCATCAACAATACAAGGGACTTGGCAGTCAGTGTTTTCCTATAGCGGGAGCTCGTCATATTATTCTCACAAGGGTGTNAGGTTTTGAAGGCTACTAGTGTTGAAAACTCACCATTTTTCGATCGCTCTGCTCCGCTTCATTCATTGGGTAGTTGCCCTACCCGAGGTCGATGGATGGATGGCCGAAGCCTGGTNCAGCGATCAAGCTGTTCGTTAAAACATGGTCCGGCAAGGCCGAGCATGTCGGAATNTCGCTTCCCCCCTCGAANAAGGGCCTAGTGACCATGAAGCTCCAAAACGGGTACAACGTCTCTTTCCCTGAATCGTACGTGGAAGGCTTTGAGCTNCTGGATGGATTGCCAGAGGTGGAAGAACGAGGCTTCGAAGAGGTCGTGGAGCAAGANGAGTCATTGCCACTTGTTCACCTAATTCACACNGGGGGNACAATAGCNAGCAAGGTCGANTACGCTACTGGAGCAGTGAGCGCTAGGTTCGACCCGCATGAGCTACTGGATGCGGTCCCAGAGTTGAGGGGTATTGCNAGGATCAGGGCGGTNAAGCTNGGCAACATGTGGTCGGATGATATCCGGCCAAGGCACTGGAACATGATGCTTAGGGCCACGGAGGAGGCATTCGCAGAGGGGGCGGTTGGCTGCGTCATCACCCATGGGACCGATACCATGCACCTCTCAGCGGCGGCGATGTCCTATGGGTGGTCTGGCCAAGGGGGAAGGCCCCCCGGGAGGATTGTGCTCACTGGATCCCAGAGGTCTCCCGACAGGGGTTCGTCTGACGCGTCTGAGAACCTGATTGCAGCTGTTCACTGGGCCGCTAACGGNCCCGTTCCCTCTGGTTACAGGGATTCTTCAGTCGTGATNCTCCACGCTGGATCTTCTGATGGTAANTGCGCGGTTCTCCCTGGCTGTGCGTGTAGAAAGTACCACTCCTCTAGGCGGGACGCTTTCAAATCNATCAACCAAGAGCCGATTGCCTTCATCGATATCGGAAGGGATGGCCCCAAGATAAACATGGANCCAGAGGCCAGTGATGCCAGAGTTGAGTCTTTGNCCCCCATGATGTTCGACGAGTCTGTTCGCATAGCCCAGTTCATTTCCGATGCGCACCTCCACCCGGACATGGTCCAGGCTGCGATAGACTCCGGTTTCGAAGCGTTGCTTTTCCACGGTACCGGCCTAGGTCACCTGCCCATCTCCGACCCCGAGAATGACAGTCTCGAGAACACCCGACTCAAGGTGATGCTTGAGGACCACATCGCCGATGGGGGCGTGGTCGTAGTNGTGGCGCAGACCATTCACGGCCCGATAAATATGGACGTTTATTCCAAGGGCAGGGANCAAAGAGAGATGGGGGTGATTGGGCATGGATCCATGTGCCCACCGGGCTCGGCACTGGTAAAGCTACACCACCTACTCTCNTCGAATTCCGGGAGGCAGGGCGTATCCGAAGGTTGGATTGCCGATCTGGTCGGGGAGAATCCCCCTTTCTCAAGGTCATAGCATCCGCTTTGCTGATGTACCGGCTTACACTTGGATGATACATGCCGAGGTCGAGAGGCAAGGACGAGTTGGAGTCCCTGAGATCTGAGGCCGATTCCCAAGGAGACGCCAAGGTGTTGAAGGGTCTGCGGGAGATGGGTGCCAGAAGCGCCAGAGAGAGAGTGATGGGTCTTCTTGATGACGATAGCTTCGTTGAGACTGGCGCTTTCGTAAAGCATCGATCGGGAGACCACATCATGCACCTCCACACGCCAATGGGGGACGGAGTGGTTGCTGGTCATGGAAAGATTGACGGAAGGAGGGTTGTTTGCTTCTCCCAGGACTATTCTGTGCTCTCAGGAACAATGGGCGAGATGCATGCTGGGAAAATTTCGCAGATGGTGGAGTTCGCGGACAAAAGCCAACTCCCCATTGTTGGCATTTGGGATGGCGATGGACAGAGGGCCCATGAGGGGGTGACCTCCCTAGGGGCGACGGGGTCACTGCTGGACAAGTTGGCTTCATGCTCCGGAAGGGTCCCGATCATTTCCGTGGTACTAGGAACAGTATCAGGTACGAGCGCATTGGCAGTAGGCCTGTCTGACTTCGTGATCCTAGGTGCGGAAAGAGGCAGGATGTTCATGAGAAGCCCCTACATGATTCCTGAAGTCATCGAGGGAGATGTCGATGAGGAAGATCTCGGGGGCGCCTTGCATCACTCAAGCAGAAGTGGGATTGCATGCATGGTTTCAGAGAACGAGTCTGGGGCGTTCGACCTGGTGGCTGAACTACTCTCATACATTCCCGATCACAATCTAGCTGAGCCAGAGGTTTTGCGAACTGGAGATAAATGGTCGCGGAAGTGCAAGGGAATGGATAAATTGGTCCCCGATAATACCGACAAGCCATATGACATGAGAGAGGTCATCAAGAAGGTGGTTGACAGCAAGAGGGTGCTCGAGCTTTTTCCGGGTTATGCCGAGAACATCATCACTGGCTTTGCGAGGCTGGACGGGAATAGCATAGGGGTAGTTGCCAGCCAGCCATCGGTCCTAGCTGGATGCCTGGACATCGATGCTTCGGTGAAAGCAGCTAGGTTCATCCGCACGTGCAATTGCTACAACATACCAATAGTGACTTTCGTTGACGTCCCGGGCTTCCTGCCCGGTACCGTACAGGAGTGGGGTGGCATAATCAGGCACGGGGCCAAGCTCCTGTACGCCTATGCTGAGGCTACCGTGCCAAAACTAACAGTGGTCGTCAGAAAGGCCTACGGGGGTGCCTATCTCGCTATGAGCTGTAAGCACCTTGGTTCAGACTACAATGCTGCATGGCCAACTGGGGAGCTTGCGGTTATGGGCGCTGAAGGGGCTGTTAACATCATTCATCGTGAAGAGCTGGCGGGAGTCGATGATCGTGCAATGAGGCACTCGCAACTAGTGGACGATTACAAAGAAAAATTCGGGGACCCGTACGTTGCTGCGAGACATGGTTGGATTGACGACGTGATAGAACCAGAAGACACACGTATGGAGCTGATTAAGGCCCTGAGGCCCCTAATGTCCAAGAGGACCTGGGGGCCTCAAAAGAAGCACGGAAACATCCCCCTTTAATCAGAGAAGGGATAGTAGATCGGCCAGCTCAGGGAGTCTAGCGGAGTCAGTCGGTGAGAATAGTGACCTCCAAGACTCCAAATGCTGGGCTGCCAGCATAACTAAGGAGAATTCTGATGGCCCGGTATTCTCGTCATATGAAACATTGACTTGTTTCTTCGCGGTGACCACCCGAGGAGGGGAGCCTCCCGAACGGACATCCATGTCCACCCCTACATCGGGACTCTGCGACTCAGTGAGTGCTTCATCCCAAGGTCCCTTTTGGAGGGCCCTACGCCCCATTGAGGTCACAAGAAGCCCTCCACTTTCGGCCCATTGGGCCGCTACAGATCTAGCTGCAGAGCCACCGCCTCGAATNTTCAAGGTCTTNCCCTCTGGGTCAATTCCAAGGTGTTTGCATGCATCAACGAAACCTACGCCATCCGTATTTGCCCCGTACCAAACCCCATCCACCCTTTTGATTTGGTTTATTGAGCCAATCTCGCTGGGGCCCACGTGCCCGGTTAGCCCAGTTAGCTGGTGCTTCAGGGGAGACGTGCACGAGAGCCAGACTTCCCCCTCCATCTGGGAGCATGATTCGAGCAATTCATCTAAGCTATTGGCCTCCAGATAAATTTGCTTGGCTTGGGGGATTCCTAGGTACTCTCCGACCAAGGAGAACAGACGAGGAGTGATGGAATGTGAAATCGGAAAACCGGCGACCCCCCAATAATTCGGCATGCTTACTCTAATGGGGCGCTATGATAACTTAGAAATGAAGGTTTCAAGAGAGGGGTTTCCCCGGACTGGGTGATGGAAAGCGACCTTGAAATCGCCAGAAGGGCTGAAATGCTCCCAATNGAGGGCNTTGCTAGTCAGCTTGGACTGTCCTCGTCGGACCTATTGATGTATGGCTCCAACATTGCNAAGGTGAGCTGGGATGCCGTAAAACCAAGGATTGGGTCGGATGGTGGGTCTCTGGTCCTTGTGACGAGTGTTAGCCCTACGGCTTTCGGCGAGGGTAAGACGCTTACCACGATCGGATTGACGCAGGGGATGAACGCCATTGGGAAAAATGCCTCCTGCGTCATAAGAGAGCCTTCAATGGGCCCNGTTTTTGGGATAAANGGGGGCGCTGCNGGCGGAGGNCACTCCCAAGTTCTNCCCATGGANCAGGTCAANCTCCACTTCACTGGTGATTTACACGCAGTCACATCCGCNCACAACCTCTGTTCTGCGATGATAGACAACCACCTTCACAGGGGGAACGAGCTTGGAATCAGGTTGGATAGAATTTTCTGGCCAAGGACCATTGACATGAATGACAGGAGCCTCAGGGTGGTTGAGATNGGCANGGGTGGGGACGCGAATGGCGTTGTCCGCACTGACCGTTTTGACATCACTGCAGCTAGCGAGCTGATGGCAATTCTTGCATTGTCCAAGAATTTCGCTGAATTGCGTGATAGAGTTGGCAGGGTCATCATAGGCGAGGCGGGNGNCGGNAATCCGGTTACGGCTGATGATTTGGGTGCNGCTGGTGCAATGACCCTTCTCCTCAGAGATTCCCTGATGCCGAATCTTGTTCAGACATTGGAGGGGAATCCGGCATTCATACACTGTGGGCCATTTGCAAATATAGCCCATGGGAACTCCTCCATAATTGCAGATGAGGTCGCTCTTTCGGGTTCAGAATATGTAGTGACGGAGGCTGGTTTCGGGGCTGAGATGGGGGCGGAAAAGGCCTTGCAGATCAAAGCAGAGGCTTCCGGAAGAATCCCAGACTGCATTGTTCTGAATGCCACAGTAAGATCGATGAAGATGCACGGCGGGGGTTTTTCTTCTTGGAGGGGAGGGAGGCCAGACCCCGAAGAAGTGTCAATCGAAAATGTTGATGCGGTCAGGAAGGGTGCTTCCACCAATCTCAGTCGCCACCTTTCGAATCTAATAAAAACGGAAATTCCGATTGTAGTTTCGATAAACAAATTCAATGGTGACACTGATGATGAGATTAATGCCATTTCAGAGGAAGCGAAGCGGTGCGGTGCAATGGNTGTTGTAGTATGTGAGGCGTTTGCCAAGGGGGGTTCCGGNGCCATNGAATTGGCAAGNTCGGTGTCTGAAGCCTGTCAGAGGCATGTCAATGCTGGAAGGCCTTACACACCCCTGGTTGAGCCGGGGCTCCCCATAGAGGAGACTATTGCGAAGATAGCTGTCGAAATCTATGGTGCNGACGGAGTCGAATTGAGCGAAGAGGCNGTCGAGTCTTTGGAGACTCTAAGATCATGGGGCCTTGGGAGCATCCCTGTTTGCATGGCGAAGACCCAATATTCATTCAGCCACGACCCTAGANCCCTTGGATCCCCATCTGGATTNACCCTTCCAATAAGGGAAATCCGGGTTAACGCCGGCGCGGGGTTTGTGGTGGCAGTATGTGGCTCGATGATGACAATGCCCGGCCTACCTTCAAGGCCTGCCGCTTCGGACATGGACATGAACGAAGAAGGAGAGCTAACTGGGGTCTTCAGCTAGGTTGTGGTTTTTTGAGAAGGGTGAAGAACCTGGACGATGGTGTGAGGATAAGGGTCGAAGATGAGGGAGACCTATGGGTGCTGTCCCAGATTTGCAGAGCTGGATTCAGGGTTGGCATGCTTTCCCATAGGAGGGACTCCACTACTGGNACGCAACCAGAAGGACGGGCNAAGAGCGCGGAAAGAAAGCCCATGTGGATACTCCTGGATGTCCAGGAGTCTGCCTTCCAGCCNTTCACTGATAACTTGAGGGTNCACGGAATAATCAATGAAGCCAAGATAGACATCGGCAGCCATCACACGCACATCATCGGGCCTGGTGATGAAATTGAGGTTTCTAGGGAGGGGGGGCTGTCGAAGGCCGATGAAAATCTGCTCAGTGAGNCTTTCTCAGATAGTTCCAGAGCAAGATGTGGTTTGGTAGTGGTCGAGTCGGATGAAGTAATGATTTTCGAAATTGCTAGGCATGGGGTTCGTGATGTCTCGCAGTTCAATATGCGTGGAGGCGGTAAGAGGACTAACGATTCGACGTCCGTCAGAAAGAGCTTCTTCNAGGGAGTGTCAAAGGAGACTANGCTAGTCTTTGANGGTGGAATTCCGTTGATCATCTGNGGGCCNGGTTTGGCAAGGGAGANATTCGAGAGTGAGCTCGTGGAAGCTGGTTTCGAAGGAAGAGTCCTGAACGTTGCGACAACAATAGGGGGAAGGTCGGCTGCAAATGAGGTACTTGCAGAGGGTTTGGCTGATAAGATTCTAGGGGACATCGCACTCATAAAACAGGTCAGGGCGATCGAAGAAGGCCTCAGGAGNGCCTCCACCGAAGGGGCCGTTGCATATGGGGTNTCTGCGATATCCGAAGCTTCTGAACAGGGNGCAATTGAAACACTGGTCATAGACGCTGCGATGCTAAGGTCTGCCAGCGAAGATTCTGCAAAATGGGAAAATATAGCAAATGAGGTAATGGGGACGGGCGGGGGGGTCATTCAGGCCTCTGTTGATCATGATGCGGGGCAGCAGCTTCTTGGGATGGGGGGGGCGATGGCGCTCCTAAGATGGAAAATCAATGAATAAGGGGGAATCTATGGGGGGAATCTATGGGGGGATCTAAGGGCGCCGTTGGAAATGTGGGAATGGTCTGCCTAGGTGGCCCCGATAAGATCGACGGGGCCTCAAAAACGTCCATCAATGCTTCAAAAATGGGTGCTGATGTTAGGTATATTCCCGAGGGCAGAGGTGGCAACGGCTGGTTTTTCGATCAAGGGGCAATAGAGTGGAGTAAGGAGCTGGGTCATTCTCACTGGCTGATAAACTGCTCTTCGACCCCACTAATGAGNGAGAGTGCTATGGGTGCTTGGTCCGCATCNATGACGTTCGCTGAGCTAGAAGGTACAAAGACTGTAATGATTATNGAACCACCTGAGGAAAAGTTCGATTTTNGCGCTTCNTGGGGCTTGGTNATTGAGAGGATTCGTCAGATTCACCTCATATTTGTTCATCCTAAAGCGCTCCAAGCAATTAGCGAGTTCGAAGGCATTCCAGTGGTTGACCTGCTAAAGGAAATTCGGAATAGAAGCCTAGTTCCAATGGTTTGCTCTCATGATTCGGCATCTGGTTCGGTAATTGAGCATGCACTTGGTAGAAGCNGCGTGNCCACTGGGTCANGAATTGGGCCTTTCGAATGGCTGGCTGGATTTCTATGCCACTTGCCAAAGGTTGGTTCTGGAATTNCNGGTATAGATGAAGCTGCCACGGTTGCGAGTCGAGAAAAGTAACCCNAATTGACGTTNATATCGGAAACTCCTTTTGAAGGGACACCCTTTCGGCCGGACCCGCGAGGACCGATGGGATGTCACTGAGACTTGGACCGGCAGGTGTTCCGCTATCTTGCAAAGGTAGAACCATAGTAGAAGGAATGGATGACATCACGGTACTGGGCCTTGATGCCATGGAGGTCCAAACTGTAAGGACGATTCAGCCACAGCATTTTGATCAGTACTGGCAAGCTGGAATCCTCTCTTGGAAATCAGAGTTTGAAATGAACATGCACGGCCCATATTACGCNGAGTTGCTTGGAAATAAAAGGGAAAGGAACAGGACGCTCTCAAAGATGGAGACNAGTCTACAGGCAGGGAAGATCNTCAATGCTAGGCACCTAACTTTCCACGTTGGCCCATATGGTGAATTTGAGCCTGGAGATGAGGCCAATGAGCAGGTAGCGAACATAATGTCGGGGGTTGTTGAGAGGGTTGAGGAAGTATGGGGGGAAAGCGAGAATGAGGAGGACTACTCTGCATTCCCATGGCTAGCCGATGAGAAACCTTCTCTAGTGGGTATTGAAACTTCAGGTAGGCAGGAGCTTTGGGGAACCGTGGAGGAGGTCCTNGAGGTCTGCAATCATGTCGAAGGCACCGTTCCTGTCCTAAATATGGGGCACATCCATGCTCGTGGCTTCGGTAGGCTGAGAACCAGTGAGGACTATGCAGAGCTGTTTGACCAGGCTCGTGAGACATACGGTGGTTCTACATTCTACTGCCACTTTTCTGGAGTGGAACACAGGATGGGNAACACAATGCACTATACCCAGATAAAGAAATCAGATCTGAAATTTGAACCATTTGCCGAGTTCCTAGCTGAGGAGGGGGACTGGATGGATATCACGATAATCTCAGACTCGCCCCTACTCGAGCATGANGCGATGTATATGAGGCAACACTATGACAAGGCAAGACANCGGTTGCTGGAGATCAGGGCAAGGGACGAAAGAAGGGAGAAGCTTGCCGCTGAGCAAGGCATAGATCCTGAAGAGCTCAAGAAGAAGGAGATGGAGGCTGCGGAAGCGAGAATGGCCCAGCAAGGGGGCACCGAGTCACCAAAGGAGGTCGTGAAGGCTCCCGTTGCTCAGGTATCTACGAAGAAAAAGAGCAAGATGATCTCATTTGAAGAGAAGGAAGATGAAGACGACATTTTCTAGCTTGACTAGGAAGGCTTGAAATCACGTTCTCATTGGGGGTGTTGCTACGGGACTGTAGCTCAGCTGGGAGAGCGCCGCACTGAAGATGCGGAGGCCGCTGGTTCAAGTCCGGCCAGTCCCACCATCAACTTGCCTCGGAGAGTATTTCTTTCTGAATGGAATGCAGCTCTTCGATTGCATTACATGCCGCATCTAACATTTCACTGAGTTGGCTCCTGGTATATGTTGACTCTTCGCCAGTTCCTTGGACCTCGACGAAACCCCCATCGCTTGTCATTACCACATTCATGTCTACATCGGCATTGCTGTCCAGCTCGTAGTCAAGATCCGTCCAAACCTTTCCATCNAGCATTCCGATACTGATTGCGGCGACGTCATTGGTCATCACGGAATTCTCATGCTCAGCCATCTCTTCACTACTCAATGAGGCATTTTTGGAGTCCTTNCCTCTCTCGTCTTTGCCCTTACGGGAGCTAGGTGGGACGCACAGACCTTGAGAGATGAGTCTCCTGATGGCAAGACGGAGNGCGATACTGGCAGCAGTAATTGACGCGCAACGTGTGCCCCCATCCGCATTCAAAATATCNCAATCGACGGTCAGGGCGACGGGTCCCAACTGGTCTAGGTCAATGGCNCCCCTTAGTGAACGNGCAATTAGCCTTTCAATCTCCTGTGTCCTTCCCTTGGCACCATTTCTCTCTCTACGGAATCTTGAGTCGGTTGATCCAGGGAGTAATGAATACTCGGCATGAACCCACCCCCTGTCTGAATCTCGAGGGAACCACCTCGGCAGAGACCTCTCCAAGGTCACACAAACTAGAACCTGGGTGTCTCCCTGAGAATAAAGAAGTGAAGACAAAGCATTGGGGGTGAAGTCCATNTCGACTTTNACTTTCCTAATCTCTTCTGATCCCCTGTCCCTTGCACCTAATTCAATTTTCGGCTTCGCCATGACGTCTCGAGTTGGGGNCAATGCATGAATCATTCGCGTATTGCATGAGGTGGGCGGTAGGATTCTACCACCGAGCTATCAGTTTCAATATATGGCCCCCCAATCAGATCGACACAATAGGGGATTGCTGGGAATATCTCAACTAGGGTCTCTGAGATCGAGCGCGGTGATCCGGGGAGATTTAGTATCAAGGTATTTCCACGAANCCCTGCTGTCTGACGAGATAGCATGGCCGTTGGAACGTATCGCAGGGATATTGCTCGCATTTGTTCTCCNAAGCCGGGGAGGATTTTGTCACAGACAGCGATTGTCGCCTCGGGGGTNACATCCCTCTTGGCAGGCCCGGTTCCACCTGTTGTGACAATTAATGAGCATCCACAATTATCGGAAAGATCAGAAATTGCCCCCTCAATAGNATCCCTTTCATCCGGTACTATTCTGCAAATTTTTTCCCATTCAGAAATTATTGACCCTTCGAGAAAAGAGACGATTGCTGGTCCGCTAATATCTTCATATTGACCGGAGCTTGCCCTGTCTGAGACCGTAATTACCCCGATGATGCATTTCTCGGAGTCCGACATGGCACATCCAGAAGGCGATTGCAGAAAACCACGTCGGTCAATTNCCCGGATCGATGGACACGTTCAAAGACCGTCGATTAAATGGTCAGTATCCGGAGGAAATGAGGTGTCAAGTCTACCCCAACACACACCGACAATCGTTTACCAAGAAAACGTCTCGTCGTTAGCTGTTTTTGGATGACATTTAGCAGCTATGTTCTCTGAGAGAGACCAATAATGGTGATGAAATGGCAGAGTTTGAATCATATGAAGCGCAGATTACTGTAGTTAAGGAAGAGTGCCCTGAAGCCGAAATAGATGAAATTGGTAAAGAGTTCGCCCGATACGAGAAGGAGTTCCTCATACCACCTGAAGATGCCCTTAGGTCGGTTCTGATGAAGTTCAGAGCCGCTAGTGGCAAGAAGTCGCAAAAGGGTTCGGATTCGACGCAGAGGCCAGAAAAGAAGGTTGATCGGTTCAAGGATCTAGCTGCCGAAGATAGGAACGTGACCATCGAAGTCTCGGTCGTTTCTTATACCCCCAGGATTCAAACTGTTCGCGGAGAAGAAAGGCAGGTTGCCTTTGGATGGATTGAAGATAATCCTTGGGAGTCTGGGAGTCTCAGGGAGAGATGGGACTTCAAGGACTGGGGAGAGAAAGGAGAGAAGTTGACTCCTGGCTCAGTGGTCAGGATCGAGGGCGCATCGGTGAATGAGTGGAACGAGAAGAAGTCTCTGAACATTAACAGGACCTCTAGAATTACTGTGCTTAGGGAGGGTGGCCCGGTTGTTCCGAAAATTAGCGATGAGCCAATGAGCATCTCGCAGGCATGGGAAACTGAGGGGTACGTGAACTTAGTCGGCAGAGTAATTTCTGCTGAACCGGGAGTGATCGTGAGAAGGGATGGTAGTGGGGAAATAGAGATTGTTAGAGGAAGGATTGGTGACTCAAGCGGTACTATCGGTTTCCTATCATGGGTTCCATTTGAGCACGATGCGGGCTCGTTGTTGAAAATTATTGGCGCATCTATTCGGAAATTCAGAGATACGCCAGAGATAAACATTAGCGACGGGACGGCGATTGAGCCATACATTGACTCCGAGTTTCCCAGTTTGGAGCAATTATCTGAGTCTTTGGAGTCGAGCATAGCTGAATTGAGGAACGGGATGAGGGACGTCTCAATTACTCTACAGGTGGAAAACTGGAGCCAAAGGACGTTTGAGAACCAAGACGGCGAGACTAAAGTTGTTCGAAGTGGTGACGTTTTGGACCCCACTGGCAGGTGTAGGCTGACAGCTTGGTGCGATTTTGACCCGAAGGATGGCGACTATATTCGAATCGAGAAGGGGCGTGTGCAATTTTGGCAGGGTTCTCCCGACTTGGTAATTGACGATATAAGTCAGGTATCCGTTTTGGAGGCAGAACCATGGCAAAAGATAGATCCAGGAAACCACTGGATAGAGGTTAGCCTTAGTGATCTAGTAGCTGGTGGTTCTAGGAGGGGGATTGAAACCTCTGGTTCGATTGTCGCAGTAAGGGCCGATTCGGGAATCATACAAAGGTGTCCCGAATGTAGGAGGGTCCTCAGAGACGGCTCATGCACTGAGCATGGGGAGCAAATGGGTGAGGAGGATTTGCGGCTGAGATTCGTCATGGATAACGGTATTTCCAATGCTTCCCTCCTTATGGCGAGGGAGCCTTCAGAGGATTTTCTGAAAATGGACATGGGAGAAATAAAGAAGCAGATAGAAAAAGATGGGTCGGAGTCTTTCGTCTCATCACTGAGGGGTATGACTTTGTCCCTACCCCTAACAGTGAGGGGTCGAACGATTGTGGATGAACAAGGGGCCATGATCCTAGCTGATTCAGCGATGATTGAAAGTACGGATCCCATTGAAGCAGCTGGAGAAGTCATGGAAAAATGGGGGATTGCGCTATGATTGGTAAGGGTTCTGGCAGAAGGGTTCGACAGAGTGCCGTCAGAATTTTCGCTGAGGAATTTAGAGGCGCCTCTTTGATTCAGCAAGGAATTGGGGAGTTCGATCCATCATTTGTCATCACAAGACTAGGTGCCAGAGTAAATCGTTGTCTCGTTGCAGGAGTGATTGATGGCCTTGAAAGGAGGGAGACCGAGAATGGTCAGAGCTTTTCTGGCCAGATTAGGGATCCTACCGGAGTTTTTTACTTCAATGTCGCGCCATTCCAGCCGGAGCTTCACGCTGAGACAGAGGAGCTTCTTGCTAGGTTTGAGACGGGGGATAGGTTCCTCCTATCCATGGTTGGAAGGGCCAGAGCGAATGAAACAGATGACGGGGGGGTCTTCACATCAATTAGAGCGGAGGACTTCACAATTATCGAGCAAGATCGGTACAAAATTTGGCTTGTAGAAACTGCAGATGCTACTCTTAGGAGGCTTGCTGCGCACAAATCATATGCAGAGGGTGAGTCGTCCGAAACTCCCGATGATCTTTCTGAAGGTCTAGCGCTGTCAAAGGGGCATTACTCTGATTTCGATACTGAAGAGTACAGGGTTGGNGTTTTACGNGCTTTATCNCTAGCCAGTGGACGCTCGGANGCCATAGTGGAGGAAGTTGCGCCTCCGGAGATTTCTGATCCTTTGGAGAGNCCGNAATCGNAACAAGGATCTGGTTCGGGGGANGTAGAAACNAGAGATGTGATAATTGGNTTACTGAACTCAAAAGGTGGACAATTGGTAGAATACGATGACATAGTCGGGGCTTGCATCGCAGCGGGAGTTTCCAGGGAAGAGGCTGAGGAGACGATTGACTACATGATGAGCTCGAGCCAGGAAATCATTGAGCCGAGGTTCGGTTTCTTCCAGATTGCGAGCTAATCGACTTCGGCATCGGGCAAGTTGGAGAGCTTTTTCCTGACTCTGCTGACTACCTCATCGGAACCAGAAATGGTGCTATTACTCCCCTCAATACCAAGAGTAGCTCCTTTGGATTCTGCGATATTTGTTGCGACGGAAACCACCCTTCTCTTTACGAAATCNTTNCCTATGGGCCAGCCCCTCCTGATGGCCAGCCTTAGNAGCATTTCTTGCTCATCATTTGACCAGTTTCCCCCGCGCATTCTTAGTATTGTGCCAACCATTCTCTCCAAATCTCCAACCCTCGCACCAATGGTCAACAAATCTCCCTGCGTATCCTTGTCTTGTTCGTCTATTGCCCTCAATATTGAGTCAGTTGCATCCTCCAGGACAGCAGTGGCGGGGATTTTCTGGAAATCCGATTTCTTGGCAATGGGTTCTTGNATTTGTTTTTCNGATTCATTACCATCTACCGCTTCAAATGGAGCATTCCGTAGACCATTNCTTCGCAAGCTTCTCTTTATCCTACCCCAACCATTCATCTGACTGGTTAGGACGCCGGCAACCCTTCCCATCAGGATTGTTCGATTACCTGTTAGNTCCAGCTCGAGNTTTTTACAGAGTTCGTGNAAATCATCCCGGCTCATTTCAGCTAGATTTTCTATGGTAAGTCTTCTTGAATCGTAATTCAAATGGAGCCAAAGCCTCTGTCTACGTTCTTTGTGGGAACCCGACGATTTGATGCCAAAAACCTTGAGAACATTGCCTAGCTCCTTGTTGGATAACGACTGGATTCCTTCCCAGGATAAGTCGATTTCTGGTATGATTTCTTCACAAATCAGCTTGGCACGGAGAACCTCTACTGAACCCGTCTTAGCTATCCCACAGTTCTCTGCCCTCTCCCTTAGGTACTGAAGCCTACCNGTGTAGATCGAGCTCAGTAAATTTGGATCTATCTTCATNCTTCCACACCTTCGCCTAGTGGGGTCTTAGTTATCCATTGCCCCCTGATGGCAGGGGCGGGNGNCGATTTCCACNGGCTGTGANAGTTTCGGGACTAATAGATGAAAGCGGTCGATTCTGGATCAGTAGAGTGGTCCTTAGGGACGTTTCTTGTCGTTTCNAACAATAGNTGAGACCAATCATTGATGAATGCCACTGTTGAAAATTCATAATCCGAAAGTCCAGTAATCCTATCNANGCCAATCGTTCTTCGACCATCAGAGGATATTGTCTCGACCCTTATCTCCACCCTAACTGNACTTTCCTTAATTTCGCCGTCTGGATCGATGCATGAGTCCCCCAGTACCAAATCCCTATCCCTCTCGGCTTGCCTGAGCAAGGTACCCACCTGCCTATGTCTAACCTGTATCCCAACCTTTTCGTGCATTTCTGGAGGGAGGCTCGAAATAACCCGGCTTTGGATCCAAAGCGCCGTATTTCCTTCGGGCTCGGTGAGCCGAGAAGAAATCGATCTAGGGAAGCCAGCCCTACCAACTATTGCAATTAGATCNGAAAATGGNCTCGGAAGAAAGTGTGAGCCACCCCTATCCTCTGGCTGGGAAGTTAATGAGTGCCTTCTCTCGGATTGCCCAGAATTGTCATACTCCGACCGGCTAATTACGAAGCCCTGAATTAAGTCATTATCCAGTGAGTCGGCTAGAAATTTTGATCTGCTGATTGGATCGCCGGAATGCTCTGGAGAAAAGCCTTCTATTTCGCTAGCCCCAAGAATAATCAAATCTGGCCTTGCCCTCAGCAACTGCCTCTTGACGAGTTCTGAATCAGTAACAATTATGGCGGACTTTGGCTGATATGGTAGGCGATTACTGGATACAAGGACCATACTTGGCTGCCTCGGCGTCCTTGCCCCCAGTATCTCACANCCCATTTCTGCGATCTTGGCGGAAAATGATATGGCTACGTTCGCAGGTAGAGCGATNACATCTAGCTTGGCGTCGGATAATTCTGCAATTGCTTGAGGGAAATCTTCCATTGATTCAAATGATATTTCCAGATCCTCATAGAGGGAGGCTTCTAGGTNGGAAGAAAGCCGGGATTTTACTATGCAGTCAGGGTAGTCTATGGTCCCAACAACTACTCNGTCCTTCATCGCATCCACCTCTTTGGGAGGGGGCACGCCACATGCCCAGCTGAGCGGCGGGTACTCTTGTTGATATATGCGACCCTTGCAGCGGCGAGATGCGATGAGTGCTATCCAAAGGGGAATGGATTCGATAGATTCCGTGAGGGACCTTTTTGAGGACTCCCTGGAAGAATTTGTGATGGAAAGAAGTTCAATGGCAAGAGAGGAGCCAGCGATGTCTCTGGCTATGGAGATTTTAATGGCNGGCGGCAAGAGGTACAGGCCAATACTAGGTTTATTGGCATATGAGGCCTCNGGCGGGGAGGACATATCGGAAGCAATGGGACTTGCCCTCTCAGCAGAATTACTGCACACTGCGACGCTTATTCACGATGATATCTACGATCAGACAAAGACTCGAAGGGGGAGGCCGACCCTGCATTCATCGCATGGATTGGCCCATGCAATTATTGCCGGNGATTATCTTTTCGTCCTAGGTTTTGAGCTTGGTGCCAAGCATTCGTCCAGAATTGTGAAGATNGTGGCAGAGAGCTGTGCGGGAATCGCATCAGGGGAACTGAAGCAATTCAGGCATATCGGCGATTTGGCGACTACGCCTGAGGACTACTATGCCATAATTGATGGCAAGACTGCAGGGCCNTTTTCNGCCGGATGCGAGTGTTCNGCCATTATTGCAGGCGCGAACGAAGACGATGTGACGAGAATGCGTGACTTCGGAATGGAAATGGGGAGGGCTTTCCAAATTGTTGATGATTTGCTAGATTTAACTGGTGACGAATCAATGGGCAAGCCAAGGGGCACGGACGTTCACGAGGGGAAGATGACTCTGCCGCTCATTCATGCACTCACTATGCTTCATGGGTCTGATCGAGAGCAATTGGCGGACGTACTGGTTAACTTCAGTGATCGTAGNTGGGAGGAACTGATAGAGCTCATAGAGAAGTCGNGTTCATTGGATTATGCCAGACAGCTTATCTGCAATCATCTAGATAGGGGNCTTGGGCTGATCAGTGAGCTTCCAGAATCAAGGGCAAGGGAGATGCTGTCTGAAATCGTGGAAATTTCGCGGAACAGGGAGTCTTGATGGGGGCCATCTATTGCCTGCAGTAAGAAAGTGGGACGTTATTGTAGTGGGNGGGGGTCCTGCTGGAAGTACCACNGCTAGATATGCTGCAGAAAATGGACTTAGCGTTTTGGTAGTCGATGGGAGGGACCCCATTGGCTCACCACTTCAGTGTGGTGAGTTGGTGCCTTCGAATGATGAAATGAAGAAATTGTGCCCTGATGTGCCTGAAATAGATGAGTTGTTCGTTACCCCCGAGCATGCAATATCAAGGAGGACCTACAAGATGAATTTGGTACCACCGAGCGGTAAGCCTTTGATTTTTGATTTTGAGGGCATAGTTCTCGATAGGGTTGCCCATGACAGGGCATTGGTTGATTTGGCNAAATCAAGAGGGGCGGAGTTTCTGCTAGGCAGAAGGGTTGGNAGTGTTAAGGGTGATTCTGTGATTCTTGAGGACGGCGAGGTACTNGAGGGCAGAATAATCGTAGGTGCCGGCGGGCACAATGATCCNATCCGTAGGCAGATGTGGNACGAAGAGTCAATGAATATCCCGGTCAAGTTTATTCTGATTTCTGGGACCCACACTGATGCGATTGAACTGCACTTTGGTTCAATGGCNCCTGGNGGATATGCATGGGTCTTCCCCAAGGAGTCGGGTTCGAATATTGGAGTGGGGATTCAGAGGAGGTTGGCTCGTGGTAAGAGCTTGAACAAATATTCAGAAGAGTTTTTTTCCAAATTTCAAGGGGATGTGTCCTTCACTGGNGCTGGGTCTCTNCCCATGTCTGGAACCATAAATGAATTTGTNAAAGGCAATTATGTTCTAGTCGGAGATGCGGCAGGCATGGTACTNCCTTCTAATGGGGCCGGCATTACTATCGCGATGATTGGTGGNAGNATAGCTGGCNTTTCAATAGCCAGGCACCTGAATGAGGGNATGCCNTTGGGAGATTACCAGATGCTGTGGAATNAGCAGATGGGTAAAGTGATGAGGAATTCAAAAAGATCTTTTCGATTGGGTAGCATGATTTTCAGGCTGCCTGACTGGATTCTAAATATCGCATTTAACCGAGTAACAAAATCGATCATTTGGAGAGCGGTGACCTGTAGGAAGATGTTTTTGTTCATTTAGGGGATTNGGCCCTCCAAATGGTGGCCATGCCNGGAAAGATTGTTCGGGACGAGACTGATTCAAAGCCGACATCCGAAATCATTCTTACGTAATCCCTAGTAGTTCCGAAACTAGAATATGTCTTTGTTAGCCATTTCCAGGGGTGTTCAGGAGTTCGGCAGACTATTCGTGCGTATGTACCAACCCAGACCTTCATCCAAATCAAACCCGCCATTCCATGGAGCCAATTCATTTTGGCTGGATCTACAATGACTATCTCCCCGCCCGGTCTGAGAACCCGAAGGCACTCTTGAAGTCCTTGGCGTTTGTCATACCAATCCCTGAACGAGAATAGGGAGCAAATTGAATCGAAGGANTTGTCCTCAAAGGGGAGCTCTTCGGCTGTGCCAATGACAAACTGTGCCAATTCGTCGCCCCTACTTTTTCTTGCTGCGTTTACTCTCTCCTCTGCGACTTTGAGCATCTCTGGAATTGGGTCCAGGCAAACCAATTCGTGACCGNTCAGATCTTCTGCGAAGCTTCCGGGCCCGCATCCAATCTCCAATACCTTTCCATCGGGCAGCATCCCCCTGACCATACGCNGCCATCTGGAGACCTGNCCCAAGGTTGCGAAACGATTCACCCGGTCGTAAAGCGGGATAGTAGCAAGTAGGTTTCTCTGTAGTTCCTGCCAATCCTGTTGGCCCATTCGCTCAGCATCCACGGCCCCATCGCCCGGATTGGCCTATTTGGATGGTTCCGAAAATAGAGTAAACCGGTTAGGTGGCGAGTAGTGTGCNCAAGGTTATCATGATAAACTACACATTTCTCGCAAACTCACTGTAGGTGGGAATTATGAGCAGAGAGGATGTACTAAGGGCGATCAGAGATGCTGAAATTGCGGCCAAGGTCACTCTTGATGAAGCGAAGACCGAGGCCTCGGAGATCGTGACTAAAGCCAGGTTAGCGGCTACTGAAATTATCCAACACGGCAGATCGGATTCCGAGGCGAGTAGCCAGGGAAAGATAGCTGAGGCAAGAAGCGTGGCGGAGCAGNAGGCTGGTAAAGTCTCCAAAGAAGGAGATTCTTCAATTAAATCGATCCACGATGGCGGCGAAGGCAGCAGGGAAAGGGCCGTTTCAGTNGTTCTTGACTCATTTAGGTCATAATTTGGTCNGGTTTTTCGATGTCACAAGTAAATACNCAGCAAATGGGGAGAATGGTTGCTGCCGGAATCAAGACNAAGCTTGACGATGCGATAGGCATTCTTGCCGAGCTAGGTGTTCTACACATCATCGATTATGATGGTACTGAAGACGGTTTCACACTTGGTTCTCCTGCTCCCGGTTCTGAAGAAATTGGAAGGGATCTGGTCAAGGCAAGGGCTGCAGCTTCCATCGTCTCTGCTTCAGGTCCCGACAAGCCTGTTCCATCAGAGCCAGTCAGAAGATCCCTGGATTCTGATTTNCCGCAGAGAATCGACCATTTGCTAGAGAGAAGTTCAAGGATCGATGAGCTTGGCAATGAAATCGCATCCCTCGAAGAAGAGGAGGGTCGCCTATCTGATGTGGCNCCCCTTGAGATAGACGTTGGACTACTGGATGGATTCGATAGCCTAGCNTGCTATGTTGGAACTGTCGAGGATTTGGGTATTGCAGAAAGTGCTGCTGCCCCAGGGATGTTTTTCCATGCTAAACTTGGAAAAAGGAGAATAGTGGCCATTTTTGTTCGGNAGGAAAGCGCTGCAGAAGTTTCCTCGGCTTTGGAGGGTGCTGGTTTCGAGTCTGTGCAAATTCCGGATGGCGACGGTTCNGCCTCTGAAAGATTACGAGAAGTGCGCGAATCGAGGATGGCTTTGGAGCTGGAAAGNAGTAATCTGGAGGCCGAGCTTGAAGGTTGGAAGAAAGAAAATGGCGAGATGCTGGTTTGTGGGCTAGAGGTTCTGGAGAGGGATCATGATGTCCTAACGGCTCCAGTAAGGGTCGCTGTGTCTGATCACGCATTTGTGATAGATGGGTGGCTCGTAATGGAGAGGGCGGATGAAGTGAGAAGTAAATTGGGGTCGACTTGCCTTTTTGTTGAAATCGAACCATTTGAAATTGAAGCTGGAGGGGGAGGGCATGGTCATTCGGACCACCATCATCACCAAGAAATGCCGCCAATAGCGTTTCAGGAGAGGANTTCAAGCAAGCCCATGGAGCTACTAACGGATGCTGTTGGCAGGCCCGCATACGGTAGAGTGGATCCGACTATTTTCATGTTCATCACTTATCCAATTTTCTTTGGCATGATGCTTGGAGATATGGCATACGGGCTCGTTACAATGGGGCTTGGTTCACTTCTACTTGGTAGATCTGGNACAAATGAGATGCTAAGGATGGGNGGAAAGTTTCTGATGTATATTGGATTCGGTACTGTTGTTTTCGGATATTTNTATGCGGAATTTGCAGGGTGGGAGATATTCCCCCACCATGGTAACAACCCTGCCGAGGCCTTGGCCATATTGTACCCCTGGGAAATAGACCACGGACATATCTGGGCCGCTCACCTGCCNCTTGGGATTGAGTTGGCTTTCCCCTTCCATCGTGTTACCATGACCGCTGATGGCGGGAATCTNGANCATCTGATTCTTCTAACGATTTATCTTGGAGTTATACACGTTTTCCTTGGACTTGCGATTGGATTCCGTGACATTGTGCTATTTGGAAACGGCCATGGCGGTTTTGGATTTGTTTGTGCCTTCTTCGAGAAAGGGGCTTGGATGATCTTACTATTTGGGGGATTCATCTTTGCATACGGATTCATTGGAGGAGTTGACGAATGGGTAATGCCAGGGGCTGCAATTTCGCTTATGGCCACCACTATNCTAATGTGGACCCTNTACAGATACCATGGNGTTCCTTTCCCGATCAACATTGGATTGGCGCCCATTGAGGCGGTAGGAATGATGCCGACTGTGATCTCATATGTGCGACTCTTTGCTGTAGGGGTTGTGGGGGTNAAAATTGCCGAAACGGGGAATTCGATGCTCTTCGATAAAATTAGTTTGGATGATCCGATTATGGCGGTTGTACTAGTTATTGGATGGCTATCAGTCCAACTATTTGCATGGGTCTTGGGTGTTTTCAGTCCCAATATACATGCAGCAAGATTACACTTCGTAGAGTGGATGAGGCAATATTACGATTCTAGCGGTGAGGCTTTCAGGCCTTTCGGGCTACGTTCCATTTTTGTGGAGGCGGATTGATCAGATTCCAAGCAAAGGCTTGAAAAGAAGAAAATAGGAGGAAAGAAGGATGAACAAGAGAAATGTGGTACAAGGACTAAGCACGATGATGGTTCTGTTCGCACTCGCACTAGTTGCGTCTAGCGTACAGGCACAGGATGATACGCACTCGGAAGAGGCTTCGAGTGTGCATTTTGACGCTGCTAAGCTGGGCGCAGGAATTGCGCTGGGGCTTTGCGGNGTCGGAACTGGACTAAGCCAGGGACCGATAGGGGCCGCTGCGGTTGGGATGATCGCTGAGGACTCGAGCAAGTTCGTGACTGGGCTGATTTTTACTGCCCTACCAGAGACCATCGTGCTGTTCGGATTCCTAGCGCTGTTCCTGCTATGAGCAGGCGCGGAACCGGGATCAGAGTAGAGGAGATGCGAAAGTGACATTAGAAGCCCTAGCGGAAGAGATAGCTGGACAGGCTAGAGCGGAGGCGAGAGCGATAATTGAGGCCGCTGAAGAGGAGGCTTCGAGAATAGAAGAAGAGGCCAGGAAGGAAGCGGCTGACTCAGCTGCAGACGCAGAAAGGAAGGCCTCCAAAGATAGTGAGCAGATTTCAATAGAGGTTGTGGCTTCAGCTAGACAGGCNAACCAGAAAAGGGCCCTTATTGCCAGAAGAGAGGAGTTGGACCTCACTTGGGAATCAGTGAAAAAGGAGGTTTCATCTCCAAAACTAAAGGGTAGNAAGGAGATTTTATCTGCGCTCTTGAAGGAAGCTGGTGGATCCAAGTCAGGGATGATCCTGCGTCCGGTTTCCACTGATAGAAATGCTCTCTCGAAGAGTGGTTTCACCATGGGTGAAGACATAGATGGANTAGGTGGCTTTGTTTTGGAATCGAAGGACGGATCGACAGTACTTGACTACAGATTTGACTATCGGTTAGAGGAATCTTGGAAGCAGAGNCTTGGAGAAGTGAATAAAATCCTCTTTGGAGAATGAAGTGTGGAATGGGCATGGCTCGATTAGCAAGCGGTCGATCGAATTTGTATAACGCCTCGGCGAGGGCTAAGGCCAGAAAGGCCTCACTAATCGACNCNACTAGGATGAAGCAATTGATNCAACAGGGACCNGATTCGATTGGGGCTAGCATCGGTGAACTTGGCTATAGATCNGAGATGGACCTCTATGCCTCTCGAATGACTGGGGCNGACGCAGTGGAGGCAGCCCTATTCCACAACATGGATAATGACCTTGCAGGAGTGATGAGGTTTTGTCAAGGGNGATTGAAAGCACTGGTNGCAATATATGTTGAAAGGTTCGACTATGAGAAGGCGAAGACTGTGCTTAGGGCCGTAAATGGAGGTACGAATGATGAAATTATTGAGACTCAGATTTTACCTTCTGAAAATCCAAGAAATACACCCTGGCTGAACATAGTGAGATCCACCGAGGGATTACATGAGGCTGTTGAGGCCATGGCGGGAACAAGATGGGGTCAGGTTCTCGGCAAGCTAGAAAGTGATGCTACATTGGAGGATATGGAAAATGCGTTGGACATGCAGTATTTCNCGGATGCGCTGAAGGCNGCCAANGGGAAGGATGCAGGGCCAAGATTGCTCAGATANCTCAGAATGGAGATTGACCACAGGAATATAATCAACCAACTNAGAGGCATCAGGATGGAGATGAGTAGTGAAAAGAGGNCCTCCATTGTTATTCCNGGGGGCAAGATAGACGAAACTACAATGAGGCAGGCGACACAATCAATGAGTGACGAAGAGCTGTTTGATTCTCTGTCAAGGAGTGGTGTTTTTGACTCCTCGGGACTNGAGGANGCAATGTCAGAATCAGAAAGAATTGGGAGTCTGGACCCCTATGCTGAGCTACTCTCTCACAAAAGACACGCCATCCTGAAAAGATTCTCGCACCTTAGTCCAATTTCCCCATTTCCCATNATATATTACATTGAGCGTAAAGCTCTGGAAGTACGAAACCTACGCCTTTTGGTGCGCGGAAAGGCGGTTGGCCTCACTAACGAGGTTTTAGAGGCGCATATGGATTACTGAGGTGATTAGATGGAAATAGCAGTAGTTGGGCCTTTGGAATTNACTCTTGGTTTCCAACTCGCGGGAGTGAAAAACCTGTACAATCCATCAGACGAGGATGAGATGTCTGAAACGCTAATTTCACTCCTCAAGCAATCAGAGATAGGAGTTGTTGTAGTNGACAACATTGACCTGATGAAACTNCCTGAGAGGCTACGAATTCGCCTCTCAGAGAGTGTTACACCCACTGTTCTGGGTGTAGGGACCGAAGAGGACAATACCCTCAGAGAGTCCATCAAGTCGGCCCTTGGGGTCGACCTATGGAAATAGATTCGACAAAAAATGGAAGTGAAAAGAAATGAGTAAAGAAAATGGAGTAATCTACCGGATTTCCGGACCAGTTGTGACAGCAGTGGGAATCGCCCCCCGAATGTACGAAGTCGTTCGTGTGGGCGATGAGGGCCTAATGGGCGAGGTTATCGAATTGCACGGCGATCAATCGGTAATCCAGGTATACGAAGAAACGTCTGGNATTAAACCGGGAGAGCCGGTAGTTAGAACTGGGCAGACCCTGTCTGTTCAACTGGGNCCAGGGCTACTTACCCAGATATATGACGGCATACAGCGNCCTCTGCCAAAACTGGAAGAGACGATGGGCGTATTTATCACAAGGGGAGTTGATGCAGATGGCCTTGATTTGGAGAAAGAATGGGACTTCAACCCATTGGTTAAGGTNGGAGATGAAGTTTCAGCTGGTCAGGTAATAGGCACAGTTCAAGAAACTGAAACAATAGAGCANAGGGTCATGGTTCCACCGAAGTCTGATGGNGTAGTAAAGAGCATAGAGTCCGGTAGTTTCAACATCACCCAAACGATATGTGTCCTTGAAGACGGGACGGAAATTGCCATGATGCAGGAGTGGCCGGTTCGTCACCCTCGACCGTTTCAGCAAAAATATGCCCCAGATGTCCCGTTGATGACTGGACAGAGGATCCTCGACTTCCTTTTCCCATTGGCGAAAGGNGGAACAGCAGGAATTCCGGGGCCCTTTGGTTCTGGNAAGACCGTTACCCAGCAGCAATTGGCCAAATGGTCTGATGCTCAGATTGTGGTATACATTGGATGCGGAGAAAGGGGCAATGAGATGACAGAGGTTCTGGATGAGTTCCCCCACCTAATTGACCCTAACACCAACAAGCCACTCATGAATAGGACGGTGATGATTGCAAACACTTCCAACATGCCAGTAGCGGCTCGAGAGGCNTCAGTATACACCGGAGTTACAATTGCAGAGTACTTCAGAGACATGGGTTACAATGTAGCGCTAATGGCTGACTCAACAAGCAGATGGGCGGAAGCGATGAGGGAAATCTCCTCGAGGCTGGAGGAGATGCCTGGAGAGGAGGGTTATCCCGCATATCTTTCTAGCAGGCTTGCTGAGTTTTATGAAAGGGCTGGTAGGGTCAAGACTCTTTCCGGACAAGACGGTTCCGTCTCTGTTATTGGTGCGGTTTCCCCGCCCGGTGGGGACATTTCAGAACCAGTTAGCCAAGGCACTTTGAGAATTGTCAAGGTTTTCTGGGGCCTTGATGCTGGTTTGGCCAGGCAACGCCACTTCCCAGCGATCAACTGGTTAAGCTCATACAGCCTATATCCCCAAGCATTGGACCAATGGTACAGGGACAATATTGCTCAGGACTTCCCAGAGGTGAGGACAGAGATCAGTACNTTGCTTCAGGTCGAATCGGAACTGCAAGAAATTGTACAGCTAGTTGGTTCCGACGCGCTCCCAATAGATCANCAGCTCACCCTTGAGGTAGCGAGAATGATTCGAGAGTTCTTCCTGCANCAGAACGCTTTCCACGATGTTGACACATACAGCGATCTGAAACTACAATTCAATATGGCCAAAGCCATACTGACATTCCAAGAAGAGGCTAAGAAAGCCATTGCAGGTGGGGCGCAGCTTGAAGATGTGGTCAACGTACCTGCAAGAACGGACCTGATGAGAGGCAGGTTTGAGAAGGGCTACGATGAAAGAATTAGTGATTTGGTATCGGAGATGGGGAAGCAGATATCTGCCAGTATGGAGGCTAATTGAGGTGAGAAAAAATGAGTAGTGCGAAGGAATATAGAACAATTACTGATGTGAAGGGACCTTTGGTTTTCCTAAACAAAACCGAGCCCGTCTCCTATGGAGAAATAGTGCAACTACGACTTAGTGATGGATCTTTGAAGAATGGACAGGTCTTGGATACTTCAGATGATCAAGTGACTGTTCAGGTTTTCGAGGGTACTGCCTCGGTCGACAGGCAAACCGGGGTGAAATTCCTCGGAGATGTCTTCAAGCTCCCAGTCAGCAAGGGGCTGATCGGGAGGATCCTTGATGGTGCTGGTAGNCCGAGAGATGGCGGTCCGGAAATTGTGGCTGATGACATGGCTGACATNATTGGAGCAGCCATCAACCCATATTCAAGGCAAAGCCCCGAGTCATTTATTCAGACTGGAATTTCGGCCATAGATGCTTGTACATCACTTGTTCGTGGNCAGAAACTACCAATTTTCAGTGCGAGTGGTTTGCCGCATAATGATATTGCGCTGCAAATTGCGAGGCAGGCAAAACTGGTTGGAAGCGATGATGATTTCGTGGTGGTATTTTGCGCNATGGGGATCACNGCAGAAGANTACAACTTCTTCGTCCATGACCTTGAGAGAACGGGTGCTCTGGAGAATGCGGTTTTGTTCGTAAATCTNGCAGACGATCCTGCAGTCGAGCGTCTAATTACTCCCAGATTGGCCCTAACTGCAGCCGAATATCTTGCTTTCGAACATGATTACCACGTCCTGGTAATTTACACTGACATGACCAACTATTGTGAGTCACTCAGGCAAATAGGAGCTGCCAGGGAGGAGGTTCCTGGAAGGAGAGGATATCCGGGTTACATGTACACTGACCTAGCAATGCTGTACGAAAGAGCTGGGCTTGTCAAGGGTAAGAAAGGATCCATTACCCAATTCCCCATTCTCACAATGCCAGGGGACGACATTACCCACCCAATTCCTGATCTCTCAGGTTATATTACAGAAGGTCAGATTGTCATATCCAGGGAGCTTCATCAAAAGGGAATTTACCCCCCGATCAATGTCCTTCCATCTCTTTCAAGACTAATGAATGCTGGAATAGGTCCTGGAAAAACCAGGGAGGATCACAAGTCGGTCTCTGACCAGCTCTATGCGGCATATGCACAGGGAAGAGANTTGCGAGGCCTTGTTGCTATTGTTGGTGAGGATGCCTTGAATGAGAGNGACCTNCAGTTGCTAAAATTCTCGGACATTTTCGAGGACCAATTCCTTAGGCAANGCAGGGACGANGACAGGTCAATATCAGAGGGAACCCTAGATTTGGCTTGGAACCTTCTTTCGAATATCGATACCAAGTACTTGGTAAGACTTGATCAAAAATGGATCGATAAGTACCANCCTACGGAAAGAAAATCTGATTGATGGAGAATGAGGTGGGAATAAGATGGCTCTGGATATAAAGCCAACCCGATCCGAACTGATTAATCTAAAGCGGCGAATTAAGCAGACCTCGAGTGGATATAATCTACTAAAGATGAAGAGAGATGGTCTTTTTCATGAGTTCCGAACGCTACTCTCCGAAATGATCGCAGCTAGGGAGGAATTGGTTGGAACCTACAGAGAAGCACTTCAGGCGATTAGTCTCGCTTCTTCCATAGAAGGCGGTTTATCGGTGAAGAGCGCAGCCATAGCGGCGACCAAACGTCCCGAGGTTACTGTTTCTAAGCGCAATATTATGGGCGTGGTTGTCCCTAAGGTTGATGGCGAGAACCTGAAAATATCAGTTGAAGACAGGGGATTAGGCCTTGTTGGCGGATCCCCNTATATCGACGAGGCAGCAGACTCTTANTCTCTCTTGGTTGAGAAAGTAGTCAAGGCGGCTGAGATGGAGGCGACCTTGAAGCGGCTTCTTGAGGAGATAGAAGCGACAAAGAGGCGAGTGAACGCCCTTGAATTCAAGGTAATTCCTGAAATGAAAGAGGCCCAGACCTTTATCCAACTCAGACTAGAGGAGATGGAAAGAGAGGAGACTTTCAGACTAAAGCGCTTCAAGAATAAGTAAGCTAAGTTTTTCTTCCCGAAGGGAGGCGTCAAATCGTGACTCCCACGGGGNCATTACACAGGTGAGCAATTGGAAAGGCCNGAGTCAATTCTGATAGACAAAGAAACATGGGGGATCCAGGAGCTCAGCGAGGTAGTCGCATCGAGATACTTCTTGCTGGGAATGGATGGCCCAATACCTGCTTCTTGGGAGGTGGAAGGTCTAGACGGAAAGGAAGTNAGTAAGCAACTAGCAGCGATGAANGAACATATTGGGAAATTGGGGCTAATTGGTTCATTGGAAGCCAGTAACCCACCAGTTCTGTCCATCTCTAGATATCCCTCCGGCCAATCAATAATGAAGGGCTGGCAACATGGATTTGTCTGGTTTGTGATGGCTTCATTCATCACCATAGTGGGTTCGAGTTGGTCAAGGAGATATATTGGGGTTTCTGAAAATATTCCATTTGGTTCATTTGGCCAATCCCTTGTTTTCTTCACTGCACCAATAGTTGCGACTATTTTGTTGGCGAGCTATCTCAGGAGAATTATAGCTTACAATTCTGGAACGAAAATCGGNCACATCATTCCAATTGTTTTTCCCATGCCTACNCCAGCATGGCCATTCGGAATCATAGGAACTNTAGGGCAGAAAAGTGCNGATATTGTGCCAATTTCTGACAGGAAGAGCCTAGGTAGAATTGAGATCGTCGCTCCATTGACCCTATTTGTGATGGGTGCTTTGTTCACAGTAATTGGAGTGGCAATCACGCCCCTGAGTCCGCCGAATCTAACAGAGGGGCCCGTNGTTTTCGAAATAAACTCAATTTCAGAATTGGCCTCGGGGATAATTGTCGGAGAAGAATTGGAAATTAAGCTCCAATGGTTGCACCCNCTTGGTATTGCTGGAATTGGACTTTCNATNATTGGCTGGGGATTACTATTGCCAATTCCTGGATTTCCTGGTGATAGGTTGCTGCATTCAATAATTGGGCCGTCAGAAATGAGGAAAGGGGNGACTCAAACCTCGATTTTCATTGTGATGCTGATTGTGCTTGTGATGGTTTTTGCAATCTCAGAATACCTGCCTTGGATTTTCCTAGCTGCAATCGGGGCNTGGCAGAGATTCAGTCCTGAGAGCGTNCCCCAGCCACTTGTAGTTGACGAATTCTCAGANTTAGAAGANGGGACTAGGAATGGCCTGNTATCACTGGTGGNAATAATTCTAATTGCAGGATTCCCGGGCACTATGCCATCGCAGTTACTCGAAGACTATGATGCAGGAATCAGTACTAAGAGCTGGCCNGAAGAATTGACTTTCTCCAGCGAGGAGGCTNTTGATTTGTCCTTAGAACTTGAGCCAGTGGGTGTTATGCCTGTTTCNGGTGCGATACAAATGAGATTNGAGGGCGGAATTGCAGNAAATTGGTCCTTGGAATNTGAGTGTCCTGAGGNGCANAGTTATTGCAAATTCTCAGGAGTNACNCAGTACCATACTCAAGAGCTAGTCGTAACAATTTCNCCTCCAAATGAGTCTTTTGCACCTCATTTGCTAAGGATAATTCTGGAAATAGAAGGAGCCCCGAGTGAGCACCAAATTGTGCTAAGGAGTGGTGTTGAATCTGGCCCTCAGGAGCCNTTCTGGATTCTGAATCAGACTGGTCAAGGAGTGAAAATTTGCACGCCATTCATAATCGATGAAGAGGGCTCATTTAGCACGGAAGACTCATTTTGGGAAATTGAAAGCGATTCGGTGATTGGCGTTGGTTTTACAGAAATATGCATGTTCGGTCATGAAGGGGCGATTCAATCTCTTGAGAAATTGGATGGTCAGCAGAGGAAATTGGGGCCAACATTGGTCTTCGCTGACTTGAATGGCACAGAAAAATCTTGGATTCTGCCAATAAATGGAACTATCCCCCATCTAAATACCATTGACGGGGAGTTCGTAATTTCAGATTGGTTTGCTGGAAATTCCAGCTACGTCATCAATCATGCGGATGATGGTAGCCCTTATTGCCCATCCATAGACTCATCCCCAGAGGCAAATACTAGTTCAAATTGGACAAGATTTGTTGATGAACACNCNGCAATCAGGATAGTTGGCGATTTTAATGGGAATAATTCATTCATACTTGGTAGAGAAGGGTGGTTGTCAGTTTGCTACGATGATGGCATGGAGGANTACTACCAAATTTCCGAGGGNNTCGACGTATTGATCAATACTGGCCCATTGGGTGANAGGATANACGAGCCAAANATCATTATTCACAACAGAGAGAACTTCTCCCTTCCTGTTTCTNTAGAATTATATGGGGATTTCCAAGAAGGAGGGAATTGGAANTTGACTGGAGGNCATAGTCANAACAATAGTATCGGACCCGGAGAAACTGCAAATTTTGAAATCAGGGCTATTCCGGATGGGGNGCTTGATCAAATGGAGAGGGCGGTCTGGGTAACAGCTAGCACAACTGGGGTAGAGATACACTTGGCGGCAAGGTGCCCGGCTATGGGGTGCCCATAATGCGAATTGCCATAGTCGGAGTTGGCTCAATCGGAGGGATAATTCTTGGCTGTCTNGCGGACACTGATGCCAGAATACTCTGCATCTCAAGGGGGCAAACAGCTTCGAATCTTAGAGATGGCTTGGTGATGAAAACGCCAGAAGGTGCAATGGAGGCAATCCCTTCGGAACGTTACGAGGTTTTGGANAGNCATCGTGATGAAAATATAATCGGCCAGGTTGATTCGGTNGACGTNGCAATAATTTCAGGAAAGGCGCATTCAACNAATGAGTTGGCCTCTATTTCGAAGAGGATATTGGACGAGAATGGGATAGTNGTTAGCATTCAAAATGGCCTGGGAAATGCGGAGTTACTCGCTAGCCANTTCGGATTAGGGGGNTCCTTGGCTGGATCGACGACCCACTCGGCCTGGAGNTCAGATGATGGGNTGGTCAACTGGTCCGGGAGAGGATCGATTGATTTGGGCCACCTGGATGGTTCTGATCCAAACGACAAGGCTTTGGATTTGATCGGATACCTCGGGGATTCGGGACTTAATCCCCAATGGTCGAACGAAATAAGGAGCNTACTATGGAGGAAGCTNCTNATCAATGTCGCAATCAATCCAATATGTGCTATCGTAGGGGTAAGAAACGGAGCTTTGGCTAGGGATCCGATGCTTTGGGACCAGGCAATACAGACTATGAAAGAAGCAGAGATCGTGGCTAGGGCAAGTGGAATAGATTTGGGGGATTTGGATATTGANANATNCCTAAGAGAGGTGGTATCAAATACTTCAGAGAATAGAGTATCGATGCTGCAGGACATCATGGCAGGAAAGAAAACCGAGATTGAGGTTTTGTGCGGTGCAGTGGTGCAAAGGGGCGAGGAATTGGGNATCCCCACTCCAATGAATCAGATGCTTCTGACCCTNGTTAGGGGGATTGANGANTCCGTTAATTTTGACTAGTCCCGATTATTTCTGGCACACTGGGCAGAAGAAAGTTGAGCGATTTGCCTGAGTGATTCGGAGTATTTCTCCTTTGCAGCCATCCTTCAGGCATCTTTCCCCCTCTCTTCCATAGACTAGGAAATTATGGGAAAAATAGCCCATTGCCTCTTCTCCCTTTACGCCTCTGAAATCCTGTAGAGTNGATCCTCCTGCATCAATGGCCTCAACTATCACATCATGTGTCGAACCTGTGATTTTTTCTATTTTGGAGGAAATTCCACGTTTTCCNACTATGCTTGATGCGGTTTTCTTGGGTGAAACTCCGGCCCTGTGTAGTATTTCACAAACGTAGATNTTNCCGAGTCCTGCGACTATCCTCTGATCCAGAAGTGCNGACTTGATTGGAGTTTTTCGNGACCTCAATGCCTTTGCGAGAATTTCTGGNGTTAGTTGNTCGGGNGTTGGTTCTGGGCCTATTTGGCGCAGTAGCCTATGCTCATCCTGCATTGAAGTCTCGAAATAATCCATAAATCCGAAGCGTCGATGATCGGAATATACGGCCTTGGTTCCATCTTCCAGTGAAACTATGACCCAGTCGTGAGGGCCATCGCCATTTCCAACTACTGCCCCATTTGCAAATCTNCCGGGGGTTGATCCGATTCCATCGCCCAGAATTGTCCATCTTCCACTCATGCCCAGATGGCAAAGCCAAGTTCCGCCCCCATCCAACCGGATTAAGAGATATTTTGCTCTCCTTTCAACGGATTCGATTGTCCTGTTCAGTAAATTTTCCGCGAAATTGGCAGGGAACGGGAATCTTAANTCTGATCTGCGAATTTCNACCNGAGTGATCTTCCCCCCCGCCAGNTGGAGGTGCAAACCTCTGCGCACTGTCTCCACCTCCGGCAACTCTGGCACANCCCGGGGGGTGTGATGGGGGTCATTACTGTTGGTAAATCCAGATAGGTTTTATGAAATTACAAACTTAGCAAACAATGTGAAAGAGTCAGAAGGCATCACATTGGCCGTACCAGCTGGAATGGTTCCTCGTACGAATGCAGAAATCGCCCTAGTTCTCTCTATTTCTGGATTGATGCTGTTCTCGNTTTGCACTGCGATACCTGGTCTTCTTCTTGCAAACGGTGCTCTTGCNACGACCATGCAATTTCCAAATCANCCCGAGCATGGTGTCGCGAGAGCTGCACAGATTATTGCCTGGATTTCAATAGCGCTGTTTGTCCTTGCTTTACTGTTAATTATGGCATTAATAATTCTGGGAATTCTTGTGATGCCGGCGATTGGATTTGGTCGGCCATAATTCGGCCTTTGGGTTCATCTTCTACAATAGAAGACGACGTGCTGGTCTTCGAGCCCTGACAAATCGATTCTCTCAATCAGCTTCAGTTTTGATGTGCTGATAATCTTGTGTGCTTTGTCGAATCGGGAATCGTCGTCGCCATCGGATGCCCTCTCACTGGCAGCCTTTAGGCTCAACAAGCCAATCCCACCCGAACGGAGGAAAAACTCTGAGGTTTTTACGAAATTTTCGGCTTGATCGG
>PBUX01000023.1 GCA_002728565.1 Methanobacteriota archaeon
ATCCCATCCAGCGACAGAGGCATAGTTATCGAGACCCTGAGCAGGATTTCAAGAAAATATGGAAATGAACCGGCAGAAGGGGTTATTGAGGACATTGCGTATGTTTGTGATGGCAACCTGAAGAAGGCGGTATTCACCTTGGAGCTATTGAAAATAAGGGGGCTAGCTGATGACAGATCCTCTGTTCATAAACTGGTTCAAGCCTCTACGATGCAAGCAGGGAGGCATCTGATCGAGCTTTCACTCAGGGGGAGGGTGGTCGAATGGAAATGGGTGGATAAAGGCGGAAGGAAAAGAAAGGTGCTTTCTGGGGCGATAGCAGAAGTGGATGAGCTAATGGCTAACCATGGCTTGGATGCAACTGATTTGATTTCCCAGATTCACAAGGTACTAGTCGGAAGGAGATTGAGCTTGCCTCCAGATCTGCGGTCAGGGCTACTAGACGCCCTTTGCGATTGTGACGTGGGGGTTCAGAGATCGATGTATCCTCGTATACATTTTGAGAGGTTTCTGCATCGAGCGGCCTCTATGGGTCGATTTCACGGATTGGCTGCTAGATAGTGGCGGGCGCGGCAGGATTCGAACCCGCGGTCCCCGGCTTAGGAGGCCGGTGCATTATCCAGGCTATGCTACACGCCCGCTCTCGCGAGTACCCATACCTCAAGAAATGTAATGGCGCAAAAGCGTTGTTCAGGAGTGTGAATTCTCCGATGGCATGAAGCGGTGGGGCCTTGTCAGCAGGTCGTGGGCGATAGTGATGCCATCTTGCCGAATCCATACGGGGAGGACAGTAGCTTCGGGCAGGTCAGCGAGTCGGCTCTTGAGCGTAGAGTAAGAATCAGGGACTCGCAGAGATCGCTGTGGACTCGTATTTCNNTACTNAGGGGTACTCCTGAGCTCCGTATCTTGCTATCTTTAGTGGGTTTTGTCTATTCAATTCTGATGCTATCTGAGCAAGAGTATGCGAATGATGANNTGGGTCTANGNATTTTCGCTGTGCTCTCCNTGCTGTTTGTCCCTACACTNCTGGCTTCCTCTTTTGCTCAAATGTCNGCAAGGGACAGGATGCAACTGAAAATAGGCGGTAATAGATCCATGGAGTCCTANCCCGGTGTAGAGCGNATTCTGAATACGCTACATGAGCGTGTACTGAGGGAGAGGACCAGGATACTGTGTGTCGTTGTTTCGGCTTTGGCCATAAACTCAACATTGGATATGGATCGAACCGATGATTTGGCGTCGATACTGTACTCCCTAGTGGTATTCCTTGCTGGTGTTTCTTTGTTGAACACNCTGCAACTAATGCAAAGAACCCCNATGACTGAGGAAGACTTTCCCCTACTATCCCTGCATGCTCCTGCATTGCATCACAGTACGCTGGACTGGGTTCTCTCGGACCTATTGGTTGCTCACCTAGATCCTGAAACCGCTGGTGCTTGGGACGATTGGATGAGCTCACTAGAGGACAAAGTCAGGGTAAACCAGAATCCAAAATCTGCAGTAGAGCACCTCCTCAGAGTTCTACATCTGAATCATCTAGAGTTGCTTGACGATGATAGGCTAATTTCTGAGGCAAAGAAGGTTTTTCGAGTAGGCGCTATAGATGGTTTGAAGGATGATGAGTCGACATTTAACATCAATTCATTGCGTAGGCTAATGGCGCACACTAGAGCATGGCAACCTGGACTGTTTAGGTTGATCGACAGNCTTCAAGATGCTGCAATGAAGGGGCACTCNTCACTCACNGANAATAGCTGGAGATTGGATCTGGATCTGCCTCCAAGGTGCTCTCAGGGCCAAGGAGANCTATTCATAATGATCCACAACCACACAAAAAAGGAGTCTTCGATAGAAGTGGAGATAATTGCNGCTGACGGAGAGCCGGGATTCCAGACGCTTGGGCTTAGTCCCCCTCTATCTAAGAAGCTAAAGGGNCCGGCAATACTAGGGGCTGAGGAAAATGGGTTGGTTGAAGTTCTAGGTAAGCTAATCGATGNCTGTCTTGTNTTATGGATTGGCCTGGCCTGGCCTTCCACCACTTCTGGCTCCAGGCCGGTTCAGGTAAATCTCAGAGGTCCCGGGGGCGAGACTCTATCGTCTCTAGTGGTGACGACTTCNCTCTCAACTGGATTCAACCCTGAGGGAGCTGCGGAAAGAATGATNGATGCAGCAGTGGCCGTTAGGAGATTGTCGGCATAGTAATTATTGNGTTTTGGACTGAGCGGTCTTGGGCGTCACGTTCATGAGATTGGGTCTACTGGGCGTGCTGATTGGATGGAGGCTTGGGACGTTGTTGTTGTCGGTGCGGGTACTTCTGCCCTAAGGGCTGCGATAGCCTGCTCAGATGAGGGGGTCTCGCCCCTGATGATAGATGGTGCTGGAGTCGGTTCGGCATCTGGTGCTCAGCCTACTTCTGGGATCGCAGCTTCGATAGGCGAGTTGGATTCGTCCGCTCATTGCGATGATACCATTTCAGCAGGTGGCGACGAGGTCGACCATTCCTCAGCTTCCAGAGTTTGCGGTGAAGGCGTAGAAATACTTGCAGAGTTAGAAAGATGGGGTCTTGTCCTCAGAAGAAGCGCCGATGGCTTGCCACATTCCTCCAAATTGCCCGGGCACAGCGTAGCTAGAGTTTCTGGCTGTGGGGACTCTACATCAATGGAAATAACACATGTTCTTGAAGAGCAAGCGATAAAGAGAGGGATAAAGAGAGTCTCTGACTTGCTTCCACTGAAGATTGTGATGGACAATGGCCAGGCAAGAGGGGTTGTCGCTCTGGATGTCTTGAATGGAGAATTGAGGGCAATTCAAGCGAAGGCAGTCATACTTGCAACCGAGGGATATCAAGGTCTCTGGACCAACCCAAACGAAGGAGATGGCGCAGGTAGCGCTCTGGCCCTATCTGCGGGGATTAAGCTAGCAGGGATGGGTTTTGCTCCAAGGCACCCACTGACTGTTAGGGGGTGCGGAATTCACATCCCACTGGATGTGCTGGGCTCTGGTGGCCGAATTAGGAAAGAAAATGGTGAAGATGTGGAGCCAGAGGGAGTTAATGGGGATGAGCAATGCATACTGGATCTACGTGAACTGAGTGCAGATTCGTTGGTTTGGTTTGCACAGAGCTCATCCAGAGTCAAAGAAAGGACGGGTTTGGACATCTCAAGGGAGGTGGTGCCTATTGTCGCTGGTTTTGCCGAGACAACGGGCGGCATCCCTTGCACAGAGAGTGGCAGGGCCATTGACAATCAGAATCCAGAGGGTGACTCTGGTTCCATGTGGTATACGGGCCTTTATGCTGCTGGAAGGAGCTCGAACAATGGTATGCATGGATCTGGGCTGCTACCGGGGAACCTGATTCTAGAGGACTTAGTCAGTGGTAGGTCTGCTGGCTCTGATGCAGCAATTTGGTCCAAAGATGTGGATTTTGGAGGAGCTTCTCAAATAGAGGAGGCCGTCAATGAATCTCTTGAAAGGATTGACAAACTCAAGTCTGCAGAAGGGCTTACTGTCGGTGATGTCACTTCGAAGCTCGCTAAATTAATGGAGGCCCATCATGCGAGTGACAGTGGTCAGAACGGGTCATCGACTCTAGAGGGAATAAAGGGCCTAATTGCGAGCGGCATTGGGCTGACAGATAAGTCTTCGAACATGAATACTGAGTTGGTTTCTGCGATCAAGCTAGAGGGATTGCTGAGTATTGCTGAGGCTATAGCAGAATCGGGGTGATTTATTGAATGGAGATGGGCCCAGTATCTTCACTAGGATAATCAATGGCGAGCTTCCTTGTCACAAGGTGTATGAGGATGACCTGGTATTTTCCTTCCTTGACGTCAATCCAATGAGTACTGGTCATACTCTCGTGGTTCCCAAAGAGCCTGCAGTTACTCTGGATGCCCTGTCAGAAGAGTCTGCTGCGGCCATTGGAAGGGTGCTTCCAATTATTTCGAAAGCTGTACTTGAGGTGAGTGGTGCTACAGAGTTTAATGTGCTTCAGAACAATGGAGCGAACGCCTACCAGAGTGTGTTCCATGTGCACTTCCACATTATTCCTAAATTCAAAGACGGTGGTGGCCTATCTTGGCCGATGAGCACAATGCCCTTGGATAATGAAGAAGGGTCTCAAATAGCAGCAAAAATAAGAGCGGTTCTGGGATGAAAACCCTCTCAAGAGTCAAGACCTTGTACGTGGTGGGTCCCATGTGCATGAGGTGGATCAGACCCCGGATGTCGCACCGATTCTTTCAAGCGGCGCCAAAAAGTTACGAGTGAAGAAGCTGGACTCCCTTCCATGGAGTCATTCTGGAAGTCACCCTGGTAGTGCGATGTTTTGGAATGTTATTTTGGTAATGTTGCGAGTAGCCTGGTCTTACATTTTTCGCAGCAAAGAAGTCGAAAGGCTCCATGATTTTGAGGGGGGACGAGTACTCTCAAGTACGCATATCAATGGCCTAGTTGACCCCATGGCCCTAATAATTGCTCAAGATCGTAGGATTATCTCGATGGGGCGTCATGATATCATGACGATGCCTCTGGTGGGATGGTTCGCTCGTAGGATGGGCTCACAGCCTGTGATTCGTAGATCGGAAATCAATGCCGGAATTTCAGGGGAAGAGTACGCAACCAAGATAAATCACAGAACTTTGCTGACAATGAGCAATTGCTTGGCTTCTGGGCACAATGCTATTGTCATGCCAGAGGGAAAATCCCATCAANATTCGCGATTGCATAAATTCAGAACGGGNGCNTTCAGATTTGCTCTGAATGCAGCGGCGATTTCCAAGGAGAGGGGTCTCNCCGGTCCAGCTCTTCAGCCAATAGGTCTTCACTACAGATGCCATTACTGGTTTCGAACGGATTTNTTCATNGAGTGCCCTCCCCCTATTCCNATACATTCNCCAGAGANTTCCGAATTAGGGAAAAAGCTGCTAGAGGGCGAGTGGCTGGAGCCAGAATCTGAAACTGTAATCAGCAACAGGGATGCGCTTTTCCAATCCCTAGCAGAAATTGGACCTGAGGCTCCAAATTGGGAAACCTACAGATCTTGGCATCTCATTGGTCACATCAGGGCTAACTCATCGGGTGCTGCTTTGTCTTCATTTCGCGAAGAGGTTCTTGCCGCGAGGGAAATTCGGAGTATTTTGGAGGATTCTGAGGAGTCCTCTGANATNNTNGAGCCGNCAATCTNTGCCTCAGAGATCCTGCATGCNAACAANCTAGATGGTCGGTCGGTAGTTGGTTCTTCGTTGAAGGAAGAGAAGAGCTGGGTAAAACTGATTGTAGGGTTGCTAATTTGTATCACGTTGTCCCCAGTGGTCCTTATTTCGACTGGTTTCCAAGCATTCCTAGCTTGGTTCCTAGGAGATAGGACCGACGAAGGCATTGATGCTAGGACCACCTACCACCTTCTTGCAGCTATGTTCTCACCGGTTTTGATTTGGCCCCCGATAGCACTTTTGGCATCATTTTTGGTAGTTGGAAGCAGTGTGGCGNTGGTACCATTAGCAATNNTAATGGTAGTCGCTTTCCACATTTCCAATCTNCTATTCCTACTTGGCTACGATCTAGTCANGGACTTCAATAAAGCAACTAGGGTGGAGAGATTGGCTGCATCCGAAGATGGTGATAAGCTGGAGAGTCTGCTNTCAGAAATTGAGTCCAAGCTCAACTTGCTACTAAATANTGGCAGCTTNACCGACGNTCATGGATAGGGCGGGGGCGGCCANGGCGGTTCTTGATTGGCTTTCTAGTGAGGGCTTGCAAGCACGCGAGGTTGAGGACCCTCAGGCATCTATTCATCTGCATGTGAAGTACCCACCAACTAAACAGGGACATATGTTCAACATTGTAATTCCAAAGAAAAGGAGGCTTGTTCTCGTATACTCAATTACTAGGGTCGATCAAGGACAACAAGAGGAAATGTCTGACATGGGGTCTTCGGCACCGATTGAGTGGGAAGGATGGTTGCACGAAACAAGAGTTCGAATGACCCAGTCAGACTTGGATTGGGTACTACATGTTGGGAAAAAGNAGGANGGGGTTTCAGGTCCTCTGCAGGCATTCAATCTCTCAAGNCCCGTATGGTTTGACGGCCTAACGCAAAATGAATTTATGCAGACAATGAGGANAGTCTGGCTGACAAAGCTATCACTGATTCACCAAATCAAATTCGGTTTTGGGCCGGGAATTGGCAAGCCTGGTCCAGTGGATGACTGGGTGTCCAAGACCAAGCAAGTTGATGGTGGGCCTTCTCAAACGGTTCGAACNGATATCGATACCGATGAATCTGGTGGATTTGGCAAAGATTTCGATCCTATGGAATGGGCTTAGCGCCCCATGACGGTCGTTTCTGATCAATCTCACAAGTGACGGCTAGGGGTTCACATTAAGTACACGAATAATTGGAAATANAATGTTGCAATTGTTCGGTAGAGAAGATTCGGAAGTTTTGGGCAAGGGTAGAAGCTCTGTTGGCCTTGTTCTAGTAATGCTATTCAGCTTCCTATCCGCACTGATACCTCCTACCGACGCAAGTGAAATCGTTCTAACTGATGCGATCAACATTGTCAACAGCGGTGGCAGTGATGATCGAATGATGGCTCTNGATGCTGACTCTAGTGGAAATATTCACGTTGTTTGGAGCAGAAATACACAGCACCTGTACTACAAAATGTTGAATCCAAGGGGTGAGACCTTGATTGATCAAACCCAGATTTCGGACCCTGGTGCGCATCGTGCTTGGCATCCTGATATCAGAGTAGATCACGATGACATGGTGCACGTAGTCTGGACTGACAAGCAAGGGCAGTACAAGATCAAGTATACGCTTCTTGACCCTTCTTTGGANGATAGNAATGGTGATTCGTCCCTAGACTCGATTCTTTCGGTGGTTCCGAATGATTATGACATAGCAAATAATCNTCAGAANAGGGATTGGCCNGCGATTGATGTTGATTCNGAAAACAACCCTCACATAGTCTGGGAGGATTCATTTGANCCTCTNGAGAAATTCTATCAACAGCCTCAGATTTACTACAAGATGATTTCAATCGATCATNCTGCCAGATCGGTAATTGTGGAGATAGATGAAACCNTGCTGACNCCAATTCTGGGTCACAAAGGCCATCCAGATATTGCTATCGATGCGGACGATTTCGTTCAAATTGTATGGGACGACACAAGAGGGGGTAAGGTGGAGATGGTCGTTCCAATCGACACATCTGGTTCAATGAATGCTGAGTGGGCCGACATGTGCGTCGTATTCTATGGAGGTAACTTCGTCAGTGGTGGCTACTTCCCAGGGCTAAAGCCAATGCTAGTAAGCGCCAATATGACGGTGTACGAGACCCTTTATGCNCTAAGTGGAAATTGGCCTTCTGCGGCNACCAGTGGGCCCTGTGCCCATGCCTATGCAACCGGTGGCTCTGGAAGCCAAGGGCCGAGGGCCACCCCTCTGGGTATTGCTCCCGGTGACGACTCNGGTGGAATCAGGGAGCTGACGCAGGTTGTGTACAANAACCAAGCNACTGACTTGCCTGCCGATGGTGGATATTACAGTGAATTCTGGGGNCCGGCCTCAACCTGGGCATGTTTGTCTTGGAAAGACGTTACGGGCAACGTACCAGGAAACCCTCCAACAANCAAAGACCACAGGTGGAACCCCAACGCGACGAAAATAATCATTCCAATCTCCGACGAAGGCCCATATGGCGGAGATCCCAACGACAATGACGATACNCAGAGCATTAATCAGGCGCATGACGCTTGTGTTTTGGCTGGAATCATCCCAACTCCTCTTTGGGCNGGTTCNAGCACTGAAGTTGGCTCCTATATGATGGACTTGGCNCAATGTCCAATGGGGTCAGGCACTCTGACTAGGACATGCTCGGGTGCCACGATCAGATTGACTAGCGCAGAAGGGCAGATGTACAGCTTCCCAACTTCTAGCTCCTCTTCTTCGGAATTACAAACTATGGTCGAAGCGATGGTTTACTTGGCCACGAATAATTCTCGTGAGATATACATGACGATATTGGATCCTCATTCTCTGCTCGACAATCCTTGGCCGGGTTGGTCAAGAGGCGACCCGGGTACCATTGTCAATACCATGAGCAATTCTTACACTGAAGACCTT
>PBUX01000024.1 GCA_002728565.1 Methanobacteriota archaeon
GCGAAGGATAACATCCAGATATTCTACGACGATGGCTCAATAAGGATAGTGGCCGACTACTAGGCAAGGTTTCGACTACTCCAGGTAACCCTAAATTTCTACATTTATGCGATATGATGATGGTCCAAGGTCTTCTCAAACATACATGAACAGAGGTTTTAGTGGGGTCGGACTGGTACCGATTATCAGTTTTCTAATTCTTTCTTCCCTCATTTCTCCAATGGAAAATGGCCAATTGGAGGGTAATGAATCAAGGATGGAGCAGTTTGGAGGGGGCAGTGGCTCAATCGAGGAACGTTGTGGTTCAATTACATTTGAAGACATGTTCGCCTACAATAATGCGATTTTCAATATCGAGATAGAAGATGGTTGGGACAAGGCAGAGGTTTCGGCCGTGGCATGGATCAACCTGACACTTGCAGATGACATTAGACATGACTTGGATGCTTTTCTTGAAGGCCTAGTACCATCGGGAGGTGATGGGTGGTTATCCAATGATGAGGTGGGAATAGTAATCATGGCAGCAGCAGACTGTCTTGAATACAGCATCACTAGAATCGGCATCAGGGATGGATTCCCGCACCGAGGAGGAACTGGGGTGGATTGGAAGAACACCACATGGGAAGGCAACGGAATGCAAGTAAGTCACTTCAATGGAGTTCCCCCCAGTCACTCCCAAGGAAGGGAATGCGAAGGCTTCGGTCAAGGGGATTGCTACGAAGTACCTGTAATTCCAGACGTAGAAAGGGACTGTGACACAACTATAGATCAATCCGAAGGATTGGACGAATGTAGGATAATGCTGTGGCTCAACGCATCAATGGAAATCGGCGGAATCTCTGATCCCAATAATTTCACAATAGGCTTCAATGCCTCCAACATGAGCAATGCGGAGTTGCATTTCACACTACCACCAATGCCGGACCTCAGATTGGACTTGTGGGAAGAGTGCGAAGGTAGGCATGTTGGTCCAGAGGAAGATGACCCGGGAAGCTATGAGTCTCCCGGCAGGGGTGCTTGCGTTGGAGATGGATCATCTACATACGACTTGAGAGCCGACGAAAATGGAAGTCTGACTTACTCACTATTCCCTAGCAGCAGCAGAGCCGCCTGGCCGATTGGCGAGGATATATTCGCTGACTTCACCACATACCCACTAGATATCGACAACCCCCCCGTTTGGACTGATTTGGCTCCGGAGAACGGTTCAATGTTCCCTGTTCCAAAATTGGGTGAAAGCAGATTTGCTACGCCAAAGGAGCTGTCTTCATGGTTCTATGACGAGCTAGGCTCTTCACTACTGGATGTTGATTGCGAGGCCGAGGGAAGCGGGGGGATTAGCGAAAGCATTGATGGTTCAATTTGGGTGCAAGTCCAAGGACAGGTCGAGGTGAGCTGCTTGTCTTTCGATGCTGCAGGTCAGGCGTCTGACTCCAGAACATGGCTAGTTGGCGTACCAATTTCAGTTTCAACCACGGAGGATTCGCTGATGCAGGGGCACCCCATCACCATCACTCCAAACCTAGGTTGGAGCGGGGTGACAGTGGAAATGGGCCTTTTCCAAGAGGGGGTCCCGGGCGAAATTGTGACCAATACAGTGGATCAAGAAATGGTCATAGATGTCCCATTTGCCAACCTGATGCCTGGATCGGTGCTATTGTGGGCCAATGTGTATATGGGCAACGGATACAAGATGGAGGCAGTATACGACTTGGGAATTTCGAAGGAAAGCCTTCCGCCAGTGATTTCGATTTCTTCGGTTCAATGGGATGGGGCTTTATTGAATATTGATGGGCAGTTAAGCGACCCAGATGGAGAGTCTGTGACATTGGAGGTAGAAGTCGATGGAATGGTTGCTGATCCAGCGACAGTTACCTATACCGCTACTGGAAACTCATGGGAAATTCTCCTAGATGCATATGAATACGATTACGGCAACCTCACTATTGAGATCAAAGGCTGCGATGAGTCGCAGAAATGCCAGTCGGTGCTAAGGGAAGTAGAGTATGTGGAATGGATGGATTCGGTTCCTCCGGAAATTGAGGGTACGCTTCCAAGTGGGTCTAACGATGGTGAGGGATTGCTGCCGGCCACTGGGGCTTTGTTTTCGATATTAGCAATTTTTCTCGCGCTGAGCCAAATTAGAAGGGAGGGTGAGTCTTGAGTTTCTCTGGGAGAGTGAAAAGAACGTCCCATGAAGGTGGTCTGATTGCATCTTTTGAAGGGCGCCCCCCTAGGCTTGGAACGAGCATAAGAATTACCGGAGGCAGGGTTCTTGGCAGGGTCGAGACTGTATTGGGCCCTGTGGAAGAGCCTCTGATTCACATTTTGCCCCTTGTCGAAGGGATTGATACCAGGGCCGCTATTGGCTCTCCAATAGAAATTGCACCTAGAGTCAGGGGGGGCACTAGGGGAAAAAGGTCAGGTGGGGGTGGATGGAAAAAATTGGGTAGAGGCCAAAGTTTTCGAAGTACCGGATCCAAGGGCCAGAAGTCCAGCAGAGGCGGGGGCAGATTGAATTCGCATCACCGACGGAAACCTGGAGGCAGGGGGGCTACTTCCAGAAGAACGCACAAGGGAAGGAGGCCTCAGAACAAGGGCAGGGGCGGAACTCGGGGTAGACGTGGGAAGTAGCCGACCCGAGAATTCATCATGGAAGCCACCCTGCCAGTGATGTGACAAAAAGCTTGGAGCTCCTCTGGCTTGATTCCATCGATGCACGTGACAGAGGCGACATAGCAGAGGCGCTTGATCTAGCAAAGAAAGTTGTAGAGCAAGACGAGGATCACTGCGAGGCTTGGATGGCGATTGCCCAGCTTACTCTTCCTCAGAAATCGAGAGGGAGGCAGGTAATGCCTGATTTGGTTCAATCTGCTAAGGCTCTTTCCGCCTTGAAGAAAGTGGTAGAATTGGACCCCCACCACCCAACTGCATGGGAACTTGGTGGGACACTGATAGTTGATCACCTCGGAATGTTGGAGTTGGGTTTGGAGTGGTGGCAGCAAAGGCATCTGGTGTCTCCAAATGAAATTGTGCCAGTGATTGAACAGATGTCGATATTCGTTAGGTTGGGGGATTTCAAGAGCTGTGACGAAAGATTGGAGATGCTTACCGATGGAAGCATGGAGATACCCCCGAATAAGGAGGTTGAGGCGAGGATTTTCCGAGTAAGGAACTTGGTTGAGAAAGCGAGGAAATTTGAGGAGAAGCGGTCATTTAGGCCGCAGAACGAAAAGGATGAGGGATGGGAGGCGATTAGGAGGATGAGGAAGAGGAAGCCCATATCTGAGACCTTCTTCCTGCTAACTTTCGTTTTTCCAATTGTTTTCATGCTTGGCACCACCGCAATGATATTCCTGGGCTCCAGTGGGATGGGTACTGCAATGGTTTTTGCTCTGATCATCTTATCTTATTTCGTAATCAGCCATCTTTCAATGGGGCTTTTGCAATCATTGAATAGGCATGCATTCGATCTAGATAGGGCCTTGGATGTAGAAGCTACAGTTGGGAAGGCTTGCATCCCCGATACGATAAGGGGTTCGAAGCTTTACGATGCTGTGATCTCAAAGAGGCTTCCAGCATTTAGGGAAAGGCTTGCTCTAATCGCTAGCTCAGAGGAGCGTGTGCCGGCAAAGTGGAGTTTGGCGGTTCCCTTCTGATTATCCGCCTTGTCCCTTCTGTTGGTCATAGTAGCTAGCATAGTACTGCTGCGCATACTGACGGGCCATTTGCTCTTCATACCCTTGCCCAACTAGTTGCTGAACATAGGCCTCTACTGGATCCATCTGCTCGACGCCGCCGAATGACTCGACTGCATCCTCGATTGCTTCCTTGCCGCGCCCCCTCAGTAGCATTGTCATTGCGACCACGCCGATTAGAACGAGTGCACCGGCAGCCCCCATTACAACGGGGCTGAGTGAGTCGCCCTCCTCCTTGACCGTCTCAGTTTCCTCGCTTATTGGCAGAGTGAAGATTGGGATGTTGTCCTCAACTACGTAGTTTCCTTCTGTCATCCTGAAGTGAACTATCCCTGCTCCGCCGAGAACGGTCGTATACAGGTGAGAGACGTTCAGAGATAGGGTGTATTCATCTCCGTCGCACAGTCCCTCTTGCTTGTCGTACCTACCCATATCCATCAGAGTGTCTCTCTCGCCTTGGCTGGCATCGAAAATGGATTTGTCGTCTAGAGCCACTTCTACCTTGACATCGCATTCCGTGTCTTGGTCATTGTCAACTACTGTTCCTGTGATATTGATGATTTCAACGGAGTCAAGGGCATCGAACCTCTCACCATCACTTGTCTCGAACGAGTCCAGATTTGCCTGTGGTGCCTCATCGCCGAATAGTTCGCCGACGACCTCGAAGTACACTCTGTATGTTGGTCTGGAGTCCTGATTTCTGAAGTCGAATACCTTCAATTCGATCAATATGTCCACTCCTGCAGGTGTTGAGTTCCTGAATACGTAGCTCCACTCATCCACAGTTCCTGGGTAGGTGTACTCCTGGACAGAGTCTCCATCATTGTAAACTGACCATTCGAAGCGCTCTATTCCTGTTCCTTCGTCACTACTATTTGCCGCTGTGAACTTGATTTCCGTGGTTGCGGTTTCAGATAGCCTGACCCTGTACTTGGGCGCATCCACCATTATCGGGTCATTGTTTTCATCGAATGTTCCAGTCGGTACGGGTGATGACCCAATTAATTCCAAGAACTCGGCACTAGTAGAGTCATGGATGATGTCAAAGAAAGCAATGGGGCGTTCTGTGTCTGCCGCTTCGTCATTGGTATAAACGGTGATGTTTGTAATCCTAGTATGCCCCTCGTCATCATGAAGGAACAGCCAGATTGTCCACTCGGCATTGATCTTGCAACCCAGTGGCTCATTGGCATCCTGGACGCAGAAGCTGGTTGAGACTGGCACTGAGGGGTCACTCTGATGGACATGCCAGTTGTCTTCTCCAAGAGTCTGCCCGTCCCAACCCGTGATCTGGTCGTCATTGTTGGACTCAATGACCCAGTCTGCGTGAATTCCGGGTACATTTGTTACGAATGAGAAGTCGAGTGACGCATTGCTCTTCAGAGGCATTCTCTTGTATGTCTGATTCTGGCTTGACCATTCTGGCACTTCNCCATTGATGGTCATGTGGAATCCCTCCCTTGCAACCTCAAAGCCATCTGGGTAAGGCGTTACATGGTATGACAGGAGGTTGGAAAGAAGCGGGAAGTTGGCATCCCCATGGGCCTGAGAAACGGAAGGATTTTCCACATCAATGGTGGTCACGATTATCCCTCCAGACTGGTAGCTGCATACGGATAGGAGAGACTGGGTCGGGAATTCNTCGTCAACNATGAGANTGTGGAAGGTACCGCCTTCNGANATCCTTCCNNNTTCGTCACTCCCTATGGCCCCATCGNTACAGACATCGGGCATGTTCCATTCATTGACCTGTTCNGTATACAGGCCTGACAATGCCACGTGTGATCCTCCGTTGACTCCGGAGAATGAATCCATTTCCAGACCGGACAATATTGGATGGAATGGGTCGATTACTNCTAGGCTACCTGACTTGATTCTACGATCCTCTGTGAAGTTGACAAAGTCTCTCATAACTATGTCGATGTCGAAGGGTAGTCTGAATGGGGATTGACCTGGTGCATCGTAATAAGTTCTGTAAGGGCCGAGNTGCAACTGCACAGTCCCCCCTGTCCTCATATACTCAGTCAGAACCTGNNTCAGGGTNANNTCNGCATTTTCTGGATTNGNTTCTGCCATTTTCTCGTAGTACTGTCCGTACTCAACATTGTAATCGGTCTGCCAAGGGAGTAGNACCTTGGAGTAGCCTTTGATATCGTCGTCATTTGAGACATCCAGCCAATCATTTGTCCCATACTTCCCCCAGTTCTCGATTTGATATTGGGTGTANGTCATTCCCATAGAGTCTAGATCGCTCTTGACCCTCTGGAGTCGGCTTTGATCGGTTGGGTTGGATAATATTGCAACGTCAATATGATCATAGAAGGTGATGGGGAAGTATCNCTCATTCCCTGAAAATTCACCACTTTCAACCAAGTTAGAATAAAAGCTGATGTTGTAAGTGTGTCCGTCCATCCACTGGTAATAAGGCGAGGACCAATTCGCTTGTGCNCTCTGATGAGGATCCAATAGGAATGGGCTGTTATCTGCAGGTTGTTCAAATACTGTTTGACCCGTTTCCTCGTCGACAATCTTCATTGTTACAGAGTACAGGCCCTCGATAACACCATTCAGCAGTGGAACTGCAAAGTCATGATTTTCCTGGGTTGAAGGGCTCGTTGGATAGGCGCATTGGTAAGTTACATCTGCCACGCAATCTAGCACATCTGGTTGCAGTAGGGTGATATCGGCATTTGCAATCTCAAATAGGATTGTCGAGAAGTTATTGGCCGTGCTGATTTCTGGCTTCTCGAACCATTTCAGAGAAGGATCAGAATTGTTGTAATTTGTCATTAGGTCAATTCGATATAGCCCTCTCTCGAAGTCTTTGACGCCCATCTCGATNGTCCGTGTCTGTGCTGCATCCATTCCAGTGACCGATTCGGTNTAGTTACCATCACTGTAGAATGTGTAGTCAGAAACCCGAATATTGTCAATACCGAAACCAGCATAACCAGCGTTGCCATTGATNTCGTCATCATTAGAAAAGAATCTCCANGTTAGGGTTANGTCGGCTCCTGCGAGTGTGGTGCACTCATCTGTCCAGTAGAATGAGTCGGGGTTTGTCGTGTTCAGAAGGTGGACGTGGGTGAGGTCGATTCTGGCAGTTGAAACTATCTCATCGGTATCAAACCATTCAACCCATCCAGGCTCACCGACGCCTCCAGAATGATCGCCGGAGTACTGGACCTCGTCATAGAGTCCATTGAGGTCGAAGTCTTCGCAATAGTGGTAAAGTGTGTTTGACCCGGGATTGATAGCCGGACGAAGCCCGTTTTCGTTCATATCCGTCCAGCTTCCATAAATTACGCCCTCGTAAACTTCCCCCCCACGNGACCAAGTNGCTTCTAGGAATGCGAAGTCGCGAACTGACTGTACATTGCCGAAGTTATCCGAGATGTAGTTTGACTCCGCATAGTAGTCGAATGTCAGGAATGTGAAGTCGGCACCGTCGTCAGAGATTGGGATTGGTTCAAGGGTCAGCGTCTCGTTCCAGCTATCGCCATAACCATCGGAAGGGTGGCCTAGCCAGTAAGCATCGTTCTTGAAGACTCCTTGATTCTGTGGGAGCATCTCATTTGACTCGGAAGAATCATCCAGTTTGGTTCCATTACCATTTCCGTCGTCTTCCCAGATCGGTTGGATTGTCCCTGAGAAGTCNTCTATNGCGATTACTTGCGGCAGGGCATTGCTAACTCTNGCTTCGACTTCGAAGNCGACCACCGTATTTCCCCAGTTCTGGACCCCTATGGTTATTGGCCGCTCCCCCGAGGCATACTTTTCGCCGTTCTCAAGATCTAGCCATGGTTCCTCAACCAATCCAGGATCATACAGATTTCTTACAGTCAACTGGAACTTCTGCTGATCGTTGGTTGCGTCCTGATCGACCTGTCCATTNCCAAGATCTGCAGAAGTAAGCGATGTTGACACGTAATATGTGGTGTTGTCGACAAAGTCGGCAGTGAGGGTCACAGGGAATGATTCCCCTGCAACGAGATCAAGGTTTGTTACGGGTAGGGTTACATCGGTTGAGTTGCCAAAGGTAACATCCCTCTTTCGAATGGTGATATTGTCAAAGGCGAAGCCGTCGAGTCCAGAGTCNTCNGCAGANCCCTCTGGCCCTACTGTCCCTTCAAGGCCACTTCTGAATCTGAATCTGATATCCACGACTTGTCCAGCNTATGGCGTCAGGTCGATCGTGTCGGCNTTTTGATCGAGCTCCCCGTCNGGCCAGCATTCTGCGAATNGGAATCCGAATGCCAAAAATGGCATGTAGCATGAGTCCTTTAGTCCGNCCCTCTCTGTGTAGTTGTTCCACAGGGTTGAGTGCCAATCGCCATAATAGTCGCCATTGTAGTCATTGTACTCTGGATCTGGGGCGCTTGAAACCCTCTCCTCTATCCGATATTTGCGCTCGTTGTCCCAGCCACCGAATCTCCAGACAGTCTCCCAACCAGTGCCGTCACTCCATACCTCGACGCTACAGGAGTCCTCGTAGAGCCACCTCTCGATGATATCATATGGCTCAAGAAGGAACAGTTGGAAGAATCCAGCACTGCAAATGGCGTCCATATCCAGGAAGGCTGCGTCTGCTCCCGAAAGATCGACGTCCTCTAGAATCAGTCCCTCGTCCATGTGGTTGTAATAGCCCGTCGCGTTGAAGGTCTCGCCTTCATCGTCTGTGTATTGGTGGTTGACCCCCGCCCAGTAGTAATTACTCGGATTCGCTTCAACTTCCCATGGCAGATAAAAGACCTCGGCCCAAGATGAGTTGTCCTCCGATGGGACGGTTGTGCAGCTAGTTGTGTTGTTGTTACCACATTCATAGTCTGTGTTATTGTAGTTCACAACATCTCCCTCTAGGTAAGTTACCCCGCTCTCCCAGAATCTATCTTCGTCAATGTGCCAAGAGGAGTCCCCTGCTGAGTACTCTCCGGTGTATGAGTACTTGGCGAACTGAGAAGAGCCGATATTGGCAGTAGGTGACTCGAAGTCATTGTGGTAGACNATTGTATCTGTGCCTCCCAATACTTCTCTGACCTGGAGATTCACATTTAGGGAGCCATCGTCAATGGGCATGAGACCTGTGTTCTTGACTGTCACATTGACCCATCGGTTTCCTTCTCCGACAATGCTCTGGAAGGTAGCCGGGTCTTTCACAGATGGCTCAATAGTCACGTGCGTAATTCCAAGATCGTGATTGTCCAGAGACAGCACGGAGAGGTAGTCCCCTTGGCCCGCGTATCCCTGCGTATCCAACCACATNGCATTNTTGGAGAANCGGTANGAGTAGTCCTGCTGCCCGATTACTACCTCAAGGGCGCTTCCTTCCCCGCCTTGCAACTGGCCGGGCATTGCCATTGTGGGCCTTCTGCCGACATCGAAGGAGAGTGGTGTCTGGTAGCCATTTCCAGATGGGTCTGCCAGGACGATCTGAACTGTATTTGTAGCTCTGAGATTAGGCCTTAGAAGGTAAGTTTGGTTCTGAACATTTGACTCCTGGGTATCAAGGAGAGTGATTGATGTCGGGACGAAGAAATCGAGTTTTCCATCTTGGTTGACATCTGCGATTGTTACAGATGCCCCCAGATATGGCCCATAGGAAACGTAGTTCTGNGTATCCCACTGAGAGCTAGTGGCTGACCTAGTTGCGTATGACACTCTGCCAGTAATTCCATCGACCGCTGCAATCAGGTCTATTCTGTCATTGTCATCGTCAGAGTTGTCGGCGATGTCTATGTCGTAGAGTGGGAATGAATGCTCGGCATCAAGGGTGAAATCATGGATTTTCGAAGAGTCGGCTGGATTATCTGGAACTGCAAACCTCTCCTGTAGGCAATCGTATTCGATGACAGTCATGTTATCGTANGTCCCTCTAGAGTANCCTACTCCTGTATTGAATGGTGGGGTCCTGATCATCCAAATGTCGAGGTCCTCACACTCACCCGGAATTGGATTGCCCGTGAAGGGGTCTGTTTGGAGGTCTTCGCCCCATTGTCCGAGTTTTAGAGCGGTGTATTGCCCTGTAGTCAGTGGAACAATGAAGCTCTGGAAGTTGCTGGGCAGGGTGAAGTCGGGGCCCTTGTANATCTGTATGGTCTGCCTAGAGAATGCGGCATCAATAGTTGACATCACTACATCAGCAGATCCATCGCCATTCACATCGGCTACATCGAATGCCTGAAGGTAGGGGTCTACGATGGTTACTGTCATGTTCTGATCCCACAGTTTCATCTCCGGGTTGTTGCAATCCCCCTCCACGACCGTGAGGTTGGCTGGTCTAACGAAGCTCTCTCCTACGAATCTGACATTCTGCTGGTAGTAGATTATGTCATTGACTCCATCGCCTGTTGCATCTGCGATCTCGACCCTGTTTCCATCGGCTACGTCTACGAATCCGGCCCGGTATGAGTCATTGTTGGATATTTGGATATCCTGCCTATCTGCAAANCCGCCATTTCCATCATTGAGAAGTATGGTGATGAAATGCCCCATTCCACTTCCAGAAACAATATCATTGAATCCGTCACAGTTCAAGTCTCCTATGGAAATATGCAATGGATCCCTCTGGACTCCGTATTGAGTGGTGTGGGACGCATACGTGCTTGGAACCGCTGAAAGCATGATCGATGTCACCATCAGAGTGACTAAGGCTAGCGATTTCCTACCCTTCCTCAAAATGACCTTTTCCTCATGGCTGCTGCTAATCATGACTTTCGGACTTTCGGACCACTCTTATGCATTACCGAAGTATGTTTTTTCTTTGCTTAACATTCAACTGCCGGATATAGCGCAATATTCTACTTCATCTCCANCCAACTTGGCGTTGGAGAATAGCTTGGTTCNTCCCCACCGTATGTCTTCTCGAGCCTGCCCATTATCCACAGCCTATCGAGGAANATCTCCAANTCCATTCCTTCTCGATTCATCCGCTCCCCAACTAGATACTCGATGAAGCTTACTTCCAAGGAGGCCTTGCCGTGCTCCCTGACTACCAATGTTAACAGAAGCTGCAACCAAGACTCGGCCATCGGATCGCCGGACAGGTTGTTGCTTAGTGGCTCTGGCTCTTCAGTTTCTTCCAAAAATTCCCTAATTGCTTCGATGTCGGGCGCAGTGGCAATTGGCATCCCACGATCTACTGCACTCCCAGGCACGTCNAGATCTCCGACCGTCCTAACTACAGAAGGAATACTAGAAGGATCTGGGGGTGGACCGGGTAGTTCTTCCTGGTCATCCGATTCATGTTCTTCCATAGCTCTCCCTCGGCTAGAGGGGGTCGATCGAGTTAATCTTTTGCAAGATTACGTAAAACGGTCTGTAGGATTCCTCCGTTNCGGAAATATTCTACCTCAACTGGCGTATCAAGCCTGACAAGCGCAGAGAACTCTACAACTTCCCCGCTTTCCTTTCTCGCAGAAACATGGATTTCAGATAGGGGGTCGATGGAGTCCCCAATGGGTATATCGAATGTCTCCGANCCATCAAGGCCTAGTGTCTCGGCATCTTCTCCTTCCTTGAATGTAAGTGGCAAGACCCCCATACCAACAAGATTTGAACGGTGGATCCTCTCGAATGACTTGGCAATCACGGCCCTTACCCCAAGAAGCATGGTCCCCTTTGCAGCCCAATCACGACTGCTGCCAGTACCATATTGGGTCCCAGCGATAACGACNAGGTCGGTGCCTTCCTCGATATATTTCTGGCTCGCATCAAAAATAGTAGTGACTTCCCGTGTTGGAAAGTGGGTTGTGAATCCGCCCTCTTTCCCATAGGCAATGTGGTTTCTCATCCTGATATTTGCGAATGTTCCCCTGACCATCACTTCGTGGTTACCGCGCCGGCTGCCAAACGAATTGAAATCCCTTGGATCGACCTGNCTTTCTACTAGGTACCTTCCGGCGGGGCCGTCTTTTGGAAATGCACCTGCTGGACTAATGTGGTCTGTGGTAACCGAATCGCCTACTTTGACCAAAACCCTCGCTCCAGAAATTGGTTCTACCGGNGCCGGCATAATTTCCAGTCCCTGGAAGAATGATGGTAGGCGGACATATGTCGATTCTGGATCCCATTCGTATAGATCGCTAGCATCGCCCGGAATTTCATCCCAACGAGGTTCACTAAGCGCGTCCGAGTAACGACGAATGAACATCTCAGGCCCTATGCAGGATTCAACTGTGGAGCGAATCTCCTCATCACTGGGCCAAATATCCGATAGCATTACTGGCTCTCCTGATTCATCGATTGCGATCGGGTCTGATGAGAAATCTATGTCCAGGGTACCTGCTAGTGCATAAGCCACTACCAAGGGAGGGCTAGCGAGATAGTTTGCCTTTATTTTCTGGTGTATCCTCCCTTCGAAGTTCCTATTGCCCGACAAGACGCTGCCCACCACCAGGTCGCCAGAGTCAATTGCCTCCTCGATGTCACTATCCANAGGGCCGGAGTTCCCAATGCATGTTGTGCAACCATAGCCGACAACACTGAATCCCAGTGAGTCCAAATCATCGGTTAGACCGGCGGCATCGTAGTACTCTGTGACGACCCTGCTTCCGGGNGCAAGGCTAGGNTTCACCCATGGCTTGATGGACAGCCCTTTTTCCCTGGCATTCCTAGCTAGAAGTCCTGCAGCGATCATGACACCTGGATTGCTCGTATTGGTGCAACTGGTTATTGCGGCGATGACTACGCTTCCATGCCCGATTTCTGAGTTTCTCTCNCCTATGGGGATTCNTACATCATTTCTTGATCTATCCACACCATGACCGCTGTGTCCAACCGGTCCGTTTAGGCTGGCTCTCCAATGAGATTTCATTTCTGATAGCGGAACCCTGTCCTGTGGCCTCTTTGGGCCGGATAGGGCTGGTTCAACGGTTCCTAGGTCAAGTCTTAGCTCCGAGGTGTACTGCGGCTTTTCGGAGGATTCTGAATAAAACAGACCTTGNGCGGACAAGAATCTCCTGACATTCTCGATTTGGGAAGGTTCTCGTCCTGAAAGGCGCATGTAATCCAAAGTGATTTCATCAACTGGGAAGAATCCGCATGTTGCCCCNTACTCTGGAGCCATGTTTGCTATTGTTGCGCGATCTGGAAGGCTTAGGTTACTGAGCCCTGAACCGTGGAATTCCACAAACTTCCCCACACAATCATGCTCTCTCAGAATCTCAACGATTCTTAGCGTCATATCTGTGGCAGTAACTCCAGGGTTTAGCGATCCAGATAGCTCAACTCCAACCACCTCTGGCAGAAGCATGTAAATTGGCTGCCCGAGCATCACAGCCTCTGCTTCGATTCCACCGACGCCCCATCCAAGGACTCCGAGTCCGTTGATCATCGTAGAGTGTGAATCAGTACCCACTAACGTATCAGAAACCCAACTGCCATCTTCCTCTCTCGCGACGCTGGCGATCCACTCAAGATTGACCTGGTGGACAATTCCNCTCCCCGGAGGGACGGCTCGGAAATTGTCTAAGCTCATCTGGCCCCATTTCAGGAACTTGTACCGTTCGAAATTGCGTTCATACTCGATCTCCAGATTCTTCTCCTTGGCATCTGGGAAAAGGCCGGATACATCCACCTGAATCGAGTGNTCTATGACCAAGTCCACTGGTACCTGTGGATTGACCTTTGAAGGGTCTCCGCCTAACTCCATCATGGCATCCCTTAGGGCCGCTATATCTACCAATGCTGGCACCCCTGTGAAATCCTGTAGTATCACCCTGCTGGGGCTGAATGGAATCTCCTCAGCTACCATGTCTGGGGTCCAAGCAGCNATTNTCCGAACATCCTCCTCGGTGATCAACGAGCCATCGCACTTCCTCAGGGCGGCCTCCAGCAATATTCGAATGGTGAAGGGGAGTGAGTCCAATTGGCATATTCCACTATCCTGCAAGGCATTTAGGTTGGCGAATTTCGCCATCGAACCATCGGCCTTCTCAAACTCAGAAAACGCCTGAAAGGGGTCTATTTTGGAAATTCCATCACCGGCCTATTGTGGCCTAAGCGTACTGTTAATCAATTTGTTTGTAGGTGGTGGTTTAGCTCTTTAATTGNGCCGAGACAAGCNTGACCAAATTTACTGGAGTCTGGCCGTCGCTCTCCTTCTCTACTTCGCTGATTGCATTGACATGCTCGATNCCCTTGATGACGTATCCAAACACAGTGTGGCAAGAGCTCTGTGTGCAATCCTTACCCTCCTCCCAGTCGAGGTGGCTGGCCGACCCATCCGAGGGAACGATGTAGAATTGGCTTCCATCCGTGTTCAGTCCTGCATGTGCTGCGGCCATTGCCCCTGGTGTGTGCTTTAGCCCGTTTTCGTGCTCATGGGGTATTGACCAATCTTCCAAGTTTGGACAATCCTCGATTTCGGCTTGTTGNCCGTTGCACCACCCATAATACTGGGCAGCATACCCCCCACTTCCCTTCTTGTNCTCAATNTCGCCGCCCTGTATCATGAATCCATCAATTACCCTGTGGAACTCGGTNANGTCNTATCGATAGTTATCGACGTGCATGAGGAAGCTNTCGACGTGCANTGGNGCCTCTTCCCTNTAAAGCTCGATCTCGATTTCGCCNTTCACCTCTGCGCCNCCATCTGAAGTGTATTNTACGNTTAGGACGACTATNNNGTTTCCCTGNTCTTCTGTGAAGAANTCAGTGGCGACTTTGAAGGATGCTAGTGCAAGGGCGATTGAAGCGAAAATCGCNAAGAGNCCCAGTGGTGTTGGGTTACCTTCGTCAAACATCTGGAAGCCTAATCCGAGAGAGATGGAGTTCTCATCCATCATTGAGGTCAGTTTGTTCATGTTCCTTCTGGTGTCTTTGTTCTTTGCGTCCAAGTCGAGAGCCTTGGAATAATTCTTGTAAGCCTTCTGCCAGTGTTTCTTGCGGTTTGCCTCATCGGCCATTCCTAGCTCAGTGCCTGCATCTGCGGCCATCCTCATGGTCCTCGATCTCTGTGAATCATTCTCTGAGAGCTCCCAGGCTGACCGCAATTGATCCAAGGCGCCATCGGGATTGCCGCTATCTGTCATTTCTTGAGCAGAGTCCCACCTATTCTGCAGCTCCTCGGGTATTGGCATCGACCGGCCGAATAGGCAATCATTGAAAACTCCAACGGAGGTTTTTCATTCGTTTTTCTTCTGTTTTTCGTACGAAAATGCCTAAGACCCTAGGACAACGCCGGCACGTTGCTAGCCGACGTGTGTGGCACTGGGGACAAAGAGCCGATGGGGAAGATAACTAACGATTTCGTGGTAAATATAGCAACTGCGAATGGAACTGGTTCGCAGTCATCTAACCTGATTTTGATGCAGTCGATGTTCGAGATGGGCGTGCCCGTTAGCGGGAAGAACCTCTTCCCTAGCAACATCTCAGGGCTACCTACCTGGTTCATCATTAGGGCCAGCGAAAGGGGCTATCAAGCCCCTGGTGATGAGACAAACATCNAGGTTCTGATGAACAAGGATACCTGGATCGAGGATCTGGAGAAGCTTAGCCCGGGGTCCATTGTTGTATACAACCAAGATGTGAAGCTCCCAGTNGATAGGGAAGACTGCACATTGCTCGGAATGCCGATGACGAAGATGGCGCGTGCCATAAACCCAAAGCTAGCNAGACTAATGGCAAACATGTACTACGTAGGGGCTCTTGCTCAAATGTTGGACATAGACGATTCGGCTATAGAAAAGTCGCTTAACGCGCAATTCAAAGGCAAGGATAAGGCGATTGAGATGAACATCAGAGCCATCAATGAAGGCAAGGAGTATGCTGCAGAGAACTGGGGCTTTGACTGCGAATACCGTGTCGAAGCTAGGGAAAAGGATGCTGATNCTTTCCTGATTGAAGGCAATGAGGCAGTGGCGCTCGGCTGCATTTTCGGAGGGCTGAGCATGCTTTCTTGGTATCCGATAACGCCTTCCTCCTCATTGGCAGAGTCGATAATTGGATGGCTCCCTGAATTGAGAGAAGATGATGATGGGGGCTCAACCTGCGCGGTNATACAAGCCGAAGACGAGTTGGCTGCTGCCGGGATGGTTGTCGGGGCTGGATGGGCTGGAGGCAGGGGCATGACTTGCACCAGTGGTCCGGGCATCTCTTTGATGTCCGAGTTCATTGGCCTCTCATACTTCTCGGAGGTTCCCGGGGTTATCTGGGATGTNAATAGGGTGGGCCCTTCAACCGGCCTGCCAACTAGAACCCAGCAGGGTGACCTGACCCTCCTATACGAGGCGAGTCATGGTGACACCCAGCATATCGTTCTAATCCCNGGAACTGTTGACGAGTGCTTCGAGTTCGGTTGGAAGGCGTTTGACTATGCCGAAAGATACCAGACGATGGTTTTCGGGTTTAGTGACCTAGACCTGGGGATGAATCGCTGGGTCACTTCGGGCTTCGAATATCCCGACCAGCCATTGGACAGGGGGAAGGTGATTCGAACTCAGGAAGAGTTGGANGCTTTGCCCGAATATGGGCGCTACAGGGACCTNGATGGTGACGGCATAGCCTATAGGACCCTGCCGGGGAGCGGACTAGAGCCCATTCTTNACCGTGGAACGGGGCATGACGAAGACGGGGTCTACTCCGAGGACCCTCAAGTATACAGGGACACCATGGTGAGGCTAAAGAAGAAGATAGAAGGGTCCAGGGAGTCTCTGCCTGCACCGATNATTAGAGAGGAGGAGGTAAAGGAAATTGGAATTCTTTACTANGGCTCCATGGAGAACAGCATTGTTGAGATCGATGACCTTTTGGAGGAAACGGGGCTTTCCGTTAGTACCTGCAGGGTCAGGGCCCTTCCCCTGCATCCAGNGGTAGGAGAGTTCATCGAACGNCATGACAAGTGCATAGTTCTGGAAATAAACAGGGANGGGCAGCTTTACGGCATTCTGAGGAGGGAAATCCCCATCCACCTGGTGGAAAAGCTGCATAGCGTCGCTTACAGTGATGGAATGCCACCAAGGGCCTCCATATACGCAGAAATGGTCATGGACAAGATACAGGAGGGATGAGCATGGCAGTGATGAAGCTGAATGTAATTGACTTGGAGAANTCCGAGTACACTGGCGGNAAGTCGTCCCTATGCCCTGGCTGCGGTCACGATCAGATTTCCAATGTTATCATCCAGGCGGCATGGGAGAATGGGATGCCCCCAGAGGGCATCGCAAAGATGAGCGGCATTGGGTGTTCTTCCAAGACTCCGGCCTACTTCCTGGGGAAGAGTCATGGATTCAACACGGTGCACGGAAGGATGCCATCCGTTACGACTGGGGCGAACATGGTTAACAAGGACCTGGCTTTCATTGCAGTCTCTGGTGACGGCGATACTGCGAGCATAGGAATAGGACAGTTTATCCACGCAATTAGAAGAAACCTGGACATGGTTTACATTATCGAAAATAACGGTGTTTACGGTCTAACGAAGGGGCAGTACAGTGCGACTGTCGAAAAGGGGTCGAAGAAGAAGAAGGGGACTGCGAACGAACAGGCTCCTATCGATCTTTGTGCGATGGCGATTAATCTGGGTTGTAGCTTCGTGGCTAGGTCATTCTCAGGCAGCAAGAAGCAGCTTACTGCACTTATGAGAGCTGCCATGAGCCANCGAGGGATGGCAGTTATTGACATCATCTCTCCCTGTGTCACTTTCGCTAACAACGATGAGTCTTATCGATCCTACAACTATGTGAAGGAAAACGACGAGGTCCTGCACATTCTCGACTACATCCCTCACTTCTCCCCTTTGGAGGAGGTTGATGTCCCCGAGGGGGAGTTTGAAGAGATCAGCCTATTCGATGGCTCGACCCTGAGGATCGAGACAGTGGGCCCTGATCACGACCCCTCCGATGCGGTCTCGGCCCTCAGCGCGATTCACGAGGCTGAGAAGGGGAAGAGGCACGTCACAGGTCTGCTNTACTACGATCCGGAGGTACCGACGGCGACAGATTCACTGGGCCTGTCCGAAACCCCATTGGTTTCCCTGGGTGAGGATATGCTTCGGCCAAGCGAGGAGAAGCTGCACGGGGTCAATGAGGCACTAAGAGGGAATTAGTTTCCCCCAGTTAGGTTTTCTTGAAATATCCGCCCCCACTCGGTACGACTACAGTCCCTTAGTGTAGTGGTCCATCATACGAGACTCTGGATCTCGTGACCCTGGTTCGAATCCGGGAGGGACTACCAGAATCTCCGCATTCCTTCNCCTAATGGGGGCCTGATTCAATCNCCCCTGCCATCAGTCACGAAGCCCNTCCATCGGCGCATGTAATCGATGAAAATTGGGCTTAGGTCGGCCTCTTCTAGGTGCTCNGGGGTGAATGGCGGNCTCTGGGGGTCGAAATCGGGGTCGGAAAGCCCAATGGGCCAATTTGGGTGTGCAATCGCAGCCCTGGCGACCCCGACTAAGTCCGCCCCCTCNCGGATTACGAACTCCGCGTCCTTTGTGGACCAAATGGAGCCCGTGGAGAGCAATGGGAAGTCGGCAGGTATTGCCTCCCTGAACCTACGGGTGAGGGTTCTGGGATCATCTGTTTCTTCCTCGGATGCGGCGAATGCGTCCCAGCATGAGATGTGCAGGATGTCNACCTCCATCTGCGTCAGCATTTTGGCTAGCTCTATGCTTTCTGGCAGGTTAACTCCGATGCTCGGAATCTCAGGGGAAATCCTGACTGAGACTAGGAAGTCATCGGAGGTCTCACTCCTAACNGATTCGACGATCTCTCGCAGGAAACGCGCTCTNCCCTCGAGGGACCCGCCCCACTTGTCCCCCCTCCTGTTGGTCTTCTGACCCAGGAACTGGCAGATCAGGTATCCGTGCGCGGCATGGATCTCAATGCCGTCGAAGCCTGACTTCTCGCACCTTGAGGCGGCCTCGGCGAACGATTTGACGATGCTTTCGANCTCTNNNCCCTCCAGCTCCCTCGACTCCTCTTCCACGCCTTTCTCGTGGTTGNCGCTGGCAGAGACTGGTTGCGAGCCGGTNAGGGATCTCGGTGCCCTGAGGCCACCGTGGAATATCTGGACCAGNCCTACTGACCCCATGGACCTGATTCCAGANGCGAGTTGCTTGAGCCCGGGAATCTGATGNTCCCCCCAAACCCCCATTTCGCCTTCCCATGACTTTCCGCCCTGTAGAACGTGACTGGCTGCGGTAGTGATGACTCCGAACCCCCCTTCTGCCCTCCTTAGTAGCCACCTTATCTCTTCGTCCNACAGGACTCCGTCCTCCCCCGACTGCTTGTTAGTCATCGCAGCGAGGACCGCTCGGTTCCTCAGCACGCGTGCTCCCCTTTCCAGGGTTAGCGGTTTCCGTGCCTCCAAGGAGTCACCCAGTCGATCGCAGTGGCCCTGAGGGCCCTCACTTGAGTGAGGACCGCTCAGTCCTTGCGTCTTCCCGAGGCCAATGAGGCCGCGCCGAGTAGTGAGATCATCCCAAGGGCTGCCGAGAATCCTGGCAGCAACCCTCCGTCATCATCGTCAGCTGGCTCGGTGTCCGCGGAGGAAGTCTCTGGGCATCCGTCGCCGTCATTCGAATCCTCCTTCTCGNTCGGGCACTGGTCGGCGTTGTTCCCTACNCCGTCCTCGTCAGTGTCAGCGATCTCGTTCGGGTCGTCGTCGAATGCGTCTTGGTTGTTTCCAACCCCGTCGCCGTCCGAGTCAGCCCACTCTGATGGGTCGCTTGGGAAGTCGTCAGCGTTGTCGCCGACCCCGTCGCCGTCGGAGTCCTTCCTCTCGTACGGATCGTTTGGGAACGCGTCAGCGTTGTCTCCAACCCCGTCGCTGTCAGAGTCCGTGTCCTCCGACGCGTCGAACGGGAAGGCGTCATTCACGTCCTTGACTCCGTCGTTGTCGTCGTCATCGTCCGCGTTGTCTCCGATCAAGTCGCCGTCTGCNTCNGCCCACTCGTNTGGATCCGTTGGGAACGCGTCAGTGGAGTCGCCGANNCCGTCNCCGTCGGTGTCCGTGGACTCCGCGCTGTTTAGCGGGAAGTCGTCCAAGCCGTTAGGGGTGCCATCGCCGTCTGCGTCGTCATCTGAGTTGTCGCCGATTCCGTCGCCGTCGGTGTCAGTGGTCTCGTTGGCNTCNTTCGGGAAGGCGTCTGAGTTGTCGCCGACCCCGTCGCCGTCTGTGTCAGTGGTCTCGTTGGCGTCGAACGGGAANGCNTCGAGNTCGTCGTTGACCCCGTCGCCGTCGCTGTCCTCTGAGTCGTCGTTGACCCCGTCGCCGTCCGCGTCCAGGTCGGCGTTGTCGCCGACCCCGTCGCCGTCTGTGTCGACCCANTCTGTGGGGTCGTTGGGGAACGCATCCGAGTTGTCGCCCCAGCCGTCTCCGTCAGTGTCCCTGGTCTCGGTCGGATCGAATGGGAAGTCGTCCGTATCGTCGGGCTCTCCGTCGCCGTCTGTGTCAGCTGTCTCGTTGAGCGACCAGGTAATNGTGAATGGCGGCATAGGCTCGCTGGATTGAACCTCGAAGCACGTTCTGGGTTGGGATGTGGCGATCTCTGTTCCATTGACAACAGCCGATGTGATGTCGTAGATGTGGGTCANNGACCNTNCGGTTTCNCCGCAAACTTCCGATACGTAGCTGCTTCCATCGTCATCGTCGCCAGAGTCGTCATCCCCCAAGGCCTCGTCGCCGACGAAGCTCATTTCGTACGTGCCGTCTCCCGGGGTGGTGTCCTCGAAGACCATGAACCACTCGGNGNTCATTGATGGCTGCACAGTGGAGTCGGAGGTCAGACCATCGAACCAGACCTCTTGCGTCCCTATGTCAAGGGGGCCCTGCCCTCCGGACTCCAGTCCCTGGGGGCCGCCGCCCATCATCGCAGCCATCATCTCAGGCTCGTCGATGCCGTTGGGGCAGTCGACTACGCCGTTGTTGACCTTGCTCACCAGTATCATGGTTTCATCATCGTCCCAGCAATGGAACCANGAGTTCTCAGTGCCGTCGTCGTCGTAGGATGGCTCGTCGGAGCCGTCAGGGCAGTCCGCGTAGCCGTCGTTAAACGTCACCAAAGGTGCGAGGTTCTCCCCATCTGCACACGGGTACATGAAGTTCATTGGACTGTTGGAATCCATCATCATGAAGAATGCCTGCATGAACATGTCTGCCTCTTCCCATGTCGTGACTCCGTCAGCGTTGCCGAAGTCGTGGTCGATCTTGTCCCTTATCGAGACGTCGAGCGGCATGGAAGAGCCCACCGTGAACTGCAAGTAACCGTTATACTCGCCCCAGAAGACCGCGTGGTAGTTCTCGCCGATAGCGAAATCGCTCGGATCGAACGCCATGTCGTCACCGCCATCTCCCTCGCAGCCCGGAAGCTGGAAGAACGCGTAGTATGTGTCGTGGTTCTCCTCCCCATCATCAGTATCGGTCATGTACCAAACTTCCACGAAGATNAATCCGCTGCATGACTCCNNTAGTGGCGAGGAGATCGAGATGCCCTCTGTTCCGGAGGAGTCGGCTACTATTGTCGTCTCTAACTGTGGCGGTGTGTCCCATAGCTGGTCGACGACATCCTTGACGCCGTATACGTTGTCGTATACGCCTGCGGATACCATGTACTCCGTTCCCTCGGTCATGCTGCTGATTTCGATGCCGAATTCCCAGTCGCCATCTTCCAAGGAGGCTTGGTTGGGATCCCCCCAAGAGTTGCCGTAATCGTCGAATGCTTCGACAGCGATGAAGCCGTTTCCGCTTCCCCCTTGGCATGGTCCCTCTAGCATCATTTCGTAGTGGTCAATCCAGTCGACGTCATCTGCGAGCATTTCGATTCTGACGTGCACGAAGCAGTCCCACCCGTTGATGGTGATCATGGTGTCATCGAATGCGTGGCCGTAATCGTCAGTCGTGAGGTCGGATACGCTATCAGCGATGATGTTACCGCCTTGGCCCTCAATCTCTAACCTGATTGTGACATCAGTCTGAATCAGCTCAGTGTTAGCGTGGATTCCGACTATGTAGCTGTCAGGCTCCAATTGCATGAATGGCCANGCTTCCATGTGCATGGCAGGGTCTGCGCCCCCGTCGGTGAACACGAAGGCCAGTTGGCCGTTCTGGCTACCCCACTCAGGGCCTTGTCCACCGCCGCCGTCGCCGCATGGCGTGTTGAAGAACGCGTAGTATGTGTCGTGGANCTCCGCGTCTGANGTGTCGTCAGCTGGAANGCTCNTGGACTCCAGGTAGACGAAGGCNCTGCACTGGTGNTGGAACTNNCCCCAGAGGGTTACCTGCGCCTCTCCGTTCGAGTCAGCGACTACTGTCGTCTCTAGCTGNGGTGGTTGCTCTGTGNCGAACAACNTCTCCACCACTACCTCGACATCGTGCATGCCATCGTAGGCCCCTCCGGCGATATCGTATTCTTGGTTGGGTTCCAGGCCCGTAACGTAGAACTCGAAGGANTACATTCCTTGATCCAGGAAGCTTTGGCACTCCCACCAGTCCGAGCCTGATGCGTCGTCGAACCAGTTCCCGCAGTGGTGATGCTCGGCGGTCCAGTCCGGCTCCCCGTCTCCGTCCTCGTCCCAGTCCTCGTTCCAGCACTCGTAGAAGCCCTGGTGATCAATGCACTCGTCGTAAGTNCCTCCATCACTTGGGTCGCCCCAAGAGTTGCCGTAATCGTCGATTGCATCCACAGTAATTAGGCCCGCTCCGCTTCCGCCATGGCACGGCCCCTCTAGCATCATGTTGTAATCGTCTATCCAGTCGCCTGTGTCGGTGTAAAACACTGAGACTGATACTAGCACGAAGCAGTCCCACTCGCCGATTTCGAGCAAGTGGTCGTCAGAAATAGCATGACCGTCTGAGTTGGTTTCAAGGGTCATTTCCCCCTCCATTAACATCCAGCCCTGCGCGTCGATTGCGTATGCTAGGGTGACGTTCGTTCCCGGATCCTGGGATCCCAGNAACACCTCGAATCTCACATTGTGCTGTCCCTCCTGGAGCTGCATGTAAGGCCAAGGTGCTTCCACTGCGAATGGATCTCCGCTACCGTCAGTGAAGAGGAATCCTAGGTTGTCGTTTTGGCTGCCCCAGTTGATCCCGGATGGCTCGTCTGGGCCATCATCATCGTGCCACATCAAGCAGTCTGGGATCCCGTCGCCATTGTCGTCCTGCACGGAAGCCGGACCGGCGATTANAGCNAATCCGANTCCAACTATCTCTTNGGACTCTTCGGACTCTCCCGGNATCATTAGNTNGGCGATTAGNANGTCGTAGCANGTGTCNTCCGAGACCTCGTAGTNCCACTCAATGTACTCTGTCTCTGCGCTGGCGTTAATCATAGTCAACGTCGTACCGGAATCCCCCTCGTCTGAGCCGTCGGGACAGTCCTCGTAGCCGTCGTTGACCGAACTGAGTGGTATGGTAGTGCCTTCCCAGCATTGGAACCACGAGTTCTCAGTGCCGTCGTCATCGTAGGATGGCTCGTCGGAGCCGTCCTCGCAGTCCTCATAGCCGTCATTGACCCTGTGGAACTCGATGTCGTNATTTCCATCGTGGCACCAGTACCAATCGTCTTCGCCACCATCGTCTTCATCGTAGGAGTCGACGTCCGTCATCAGTGTGTACTCTTGCCCTACTGTGAGTCCGTCCATTGACCACCTCATCAATTGCTCTCCTGGGTATTGGAAATCGTACCCTGTTCCCGCTAGGATGACGCACACGTCCTCATGGTACTCCTCATCGCATCCCTCTATTTCTGGCTCGTCGAAGAGCCAGTCGTTGGGGACGAGTTCGACGCCGACCCAATCTGCGATGCCGTCGTCGTAGTGGTCGAGGCCGATGTCAACTGGTAGGTCGATCTCACAGGGCGCCTGGAAATGGAACCACTCGTGAGAAATGTCCCATTGGTCGTCGGCTACACCGTCGCCATCATGGTCAACTGTCACAAAGAGCATNCCATTGATGCCAATATGGCACCAATCCGGCTCGACGGTCATGGACCAGGTTGCCTGGTACTCGTCAGTCAGGCCGTCTCCATCAATGTCCTGGGCGGTAAAGTCGAGTGACTGTTCTTCCTCCTCGAAGCTCGAGAATGGCGATTCTGCCCACACCGCCCAAACAAGCTGGTATGACTCCCCCTCTTCCAGGTCCTTGGCCACCAGGGTCATTGTGTAGTTGCCAGCCTCGATTTCAGGGTCTTCGAATCCGNCCNNGCATTCCCAGGTGCCGTCTGCCATCGGGTCGCATTCTTGCTGCCAGTCCCACTCCTCGGGCTGTCCGTCGTTGTCGTAGTCCCATTCGTCGTACCAGCACTCGNAGTGATCCCACCAGTCCTCGGTNTGGCAGTTTTCGTAATTTCGGTAAGATGGGGTGGACTCCCAAATGGTGAGGTTCCCGCCCTCGTCCTCGTACCAGAGGTCCAGGTGGTCTGGCTCCTCGCACGGTCCATTGTAGTCGAAATGGTCGTAGCCACGGGGTTCTTCGTGGTGCCATGAGTCCTGTTCCCACTTCACTGTGTGCAAATCTACGCTCATGTGGATGTTGCAGGTAGAGTCATCGGTGATGATCGAGAAGAAGTGCGACTCCAGGTCGGATGTCGAGTTGAACAGGATGTCTTCGTGGCTGGAGTGGTGATTCATCCAACTATGGGCCTCTATGTGAAGGGACAGCACGTAGCTCTCCCCTGATTCGACGTCCATGTCCAGCTGCATCGAGTGGTTGCCCTCGGAAATCAGCGGTGGCTCCGAGTGGCCCGGACAGCCCCACCATGACTCGNTCGTGGTCTCGTCTGTGAACAGTTCGCAGTCATGCCTGTNATCGGTCCAGTCCGGGTCACCGTCCCCGTCCTCGTCCCAGTCGTCNNNCCAGCACTCGTGGTGATCCCANCCGTCCTCGGTGTGGCANTGGTCGTAATTGTCGTAGAACTGGATCATCTCATGCTCTACTCCGTCCGCGTACAGAGTGAACGGTGAAGGGGGCATCTCGCATGGCCCTCTCCAGTTGAGTTGATCGAAGAACAAGCCTCCTTCGAGGTGGTACCAGGTATCATTGGAGCTGTTGTCCGTNTGCCATTCGACCTCATACAGATTCAGTCCCAAGTGGACGCCGCAGGTNTGATTGTCCGTTTCGAACCAGAAGGAGAATGACTCACTGGCAGAGGATGCGTTGATGAAGATTTGATCATCCCAGTGGGATGAGTCCCAATTCCAGCCTGCCTGGTTATCGTGAATGTTTGCCATTACGACGTAGGAATCGCCCACTTCCAGGTCTTCCACCGTGACGTTGAATTCGTGGTTGCCCGGGCCTATGCTTGGATTGTCCATGCCATCAAGGCACTGCCACCAGGACTCGCCTGTGGTCTCATCATTGACTTCGTCGCANTCATGCCTGTAATCGGTCCAGTCCGGGTTACCGTCCCCGTCCTCGTCCCAGTCGTCGTTCCAGCACTCGAAGTGACCTTGGGGTCCCGGTTCGCAATGGTCGTAGTCGGTGTACCATACGAGATCTTCGTGCACTACTCCGTCCACGGCAACAGTGAATGGGGACTCTGGCTCCTCGCAGGGGCCTTTGAATCTCCAGTCGTCCCAGTAAAGCTCCTGGTGGTGCGTTGATGTTGTGTTTCCCATGGTCTCGGTCTCGATTTCGAACAGATGGGCCGAAATCCAGACCTCACAGGTGAATTCGTCCGTCTCCAGCCAACCCGAAGCGGTGTAGTTGGTCTGCTGGGCGGACGTGTTGAAGCTCTCGGTGCCTTCATCGCCCTCGCAGCCCATCATGTTGTTGCAAACTTCCAAGTTTATGTCCAGGTAGTAGCTGCTGTTCTCATCTAGATCCTCGACGAGTAATGTCATGCTGTGGTTACCGGCTTCCAGTGTTGGGTATTCGTACCATGACGGGCAGCCCCACCATGACTCGGTCGTGGTCTCGTCTGTGAACAGTTCGCAGTCATACCTGTGGTCCCACATCTCGGGCATTCCGTCGCTGTCGAAGTCCCAGTCGTCGTTCCAGCACTCGTGGTGCTCCCAGCCGTCCTCGATATTGCAGTGGTCGTAATTGTCGTAGAACCACTCCTCTTCCCACTCTAGCCCGTCGTAGGTCAGTGTGAATGGGGACTCTGGTTCCTCGCAGGGTCCGTGGAAATAGAATTCAACGCTATCGAGGTGGTGGTAACTTCCATCTCCATACTCGCTCTCAAAGATTTGGGCTTGGACATGCAAATTGCATGTGTTGTTCTGAGTCATCACTGAGAATGCGAAGTGGTCGAAAATCGGCTCCCCGGTCATTCCAGTTGTGTTGATGGCGAACTCGTAGTCGTCATGTTGAGCTCCCTGGTGGTTGAAGTACTGGTCGACATCCACATGCACCATGTACTCGGTGTCGTTGTCTAGTTCGGTGACGTTGAGTACCATCGAGTGGGTTCCTTCCTCTATTCGCGGGGAGTCCCATGTTTCGCACTCCCACCAGTCCGTGCCTGCGACATCATCGAACCAGTTCACGCAGTGGTGTTGCCACTCGGTCCAGTCCGGGTTACCGTCCCCGTCCTCGTCCCAGTCGTCGTTCCAGCACTCGTAATCGTGCTCGCTGAACTCTGTGCACTCATCGAAAGTAAGGTAGTGGATATTCGAGTACAGGGAACCGTCCACCCATAGCTCGAAGTGCTGCGGAGGCTCCTCGCACTCACCGCTTGGGAATATTGCAAACCCGCCCAGTAGCTGGTCCTCGCTGCCATTGAAGGTTTCCCACAGCCAGCCATCGATGACCATCTCACAGTACCAACTCTCTATGTCCAAGGACCACGAGTCGAAGTGTGATGTGTTGGCCCCCGTCCAATGATGCTCTTCTTCCACTTCACCTTCGCTTACATCATCCATTGACTCGAAGAGATATTGGAATCTGTATGTGCTGTTGGCTGAGAGGTTGGCGAAATTCCACTGGAGGTC
>PBUX01000025.1 GCA_002728565.1 Methanobacteriota archaeon
TTTTCCTTCCGCCTTTATCCACCCATTTCCATTCGACCACCCTCCCCCTGAGAGCAAGCTCGATTAGATGCCTCCCTGCTTGCATCGTAGAGGCTTGAACCAGTTTATGAACAGAGGCTCTGTCATCAGCTAGCCCCCTTATTTTCAATAGCTCCAAGGTGAACACCGCCTTCTTCAGGTTGCCATCACAAATATACGCAATGTCCTCAATAACCCCTTCTGCTGGTTCATTTCCATATTTTCTTGAAATCCTGCTCAGGGTCTCGATAACTATGCCTCTGTCGCTGGATGGGATCCTGATCATCTGACTTCTAGATCTGAGTGCCTCGATTATTCTTGAGGGGGCACGGGCAATCAGAACAAAGCGCGAAGCAGGTCCAACTGTTTCCATCATCCTTCGCAGGTAAGCCTGCCTAATATGCCCAAGGTGATCGGCATCTTCGATTACAATTAATCGGCTAACTGGAGTATAACCCTCGTCAAAGATACTCTCCGATCCAGCGGGGGCTATGCTACTCTCAAAAGAGACAGAGATGCCCCTGTCAAACGCATCCAGACTCAGCCTACCTGCAAGTGTGTCACTAGCAGAACCACCCGGTCTGAGGAAGCTTTCGAACAGCCCCATTGCCCCCCTTTTCTTCGCTAGGTCTCTTGCTTGCAGCACATGGGTGGTGGACTTCCAACTCGGTCCTAGCATCTGCCTTGCTACCAGTCTCCAGGATGCGGTTTTACCGACTCCTGCCGGACCAGTAATCAATAGGTGAGGTGGGTCCGGGGAAGTACTGTAAGCTTTCAAGGAAAACTTCACCGACTCGGGAACGGCCAAGTCATCGAATTTTACCGGGGCCTCGGTTTCCAGCCAGCTCGCCATACACTACAGCGTGAAGTGACGGGTCTTGAACTCCGCGATGATTACTCTGCCTTGAGAACCTTCGACATTCCTTCTTTCCTAGGTTTTACGAAAATTCGGTAACCACACTTATGACACGATTTTCCAGTTGAGCCAGCTTCTGCCCAAGTCATATGGCCGCAATTTATGCACTTATACCGAATTTCCATCGGATCCATGGGTGAGTTACAGTGGTTACAAGACTCCTCGCCGGTCGGGTTGTGGTCTCGCTTGTCTGTACGGTTGCAGTTTCTGCATTTGTATAGGACAACTTGGCTGCTCATTGGGCCGGCGAATTGCCCAGCCTTCTTCAACCTGTCCTATCCCTCAATCAGCATTTCCTGCGCGTTTACAGACATCGACAAAGTTCTCAAAAATGACGTTTCCGAACTCGGTGTCATTGACTTCAGGGTGGAATTGGAGCCCAAATCTACTCAGGTCCTCGTTCTCCATGGCTTGCACTTCGCAAGACTCGCTTTTGGCAGTAACAGTGAACCCAGGAGGCAGCTCGGTAACTTCGTCATTGTGACTCTCCCATACCGTCTGCTCATCAGGGGTCCCCGTGAAAAGAGCACCCCCTCCATCAATCAGATTTATTCGCGCCTCACCAAATTCCGGCCTAGGTGCTTCCCCGGCGGCGCCTCCGTAATGCCTAGCCATGAATTGGTGCCCAGCGCAAATTCCAAGGATCGGCACATCCAGTTGGAGATATTCCCCACAATTGCCCAACTCGCCAGTCAGGCCAACTCTTGCAGCTCCGCCCGACAGGATCAACCCATTGACGTTTCTAATGTCCGTCACCGGGGTGGTGTTTGACAGTATCTGGGTTTCAACGCCCAGATATCTCAGCATACGCCACTCCCGATGGGTCCACTGGCCGCCATTATCAATGATGTCAATTATGACCCCGGCACTCTCCATGAAGAAGCTGAGAGAGGTTGGACCATGAATAATGCCCTATCAAAGCTTGAAAAAGGAGAACAATCTCGGTTGGGACCTAGCCCCGATGGTGTAGTGGCCTATCATGCAGCCCTGTCGAGGCTGCGACCCGGGTTCAAATCCCGGTCGGGGCGCCAATTTTTGACCCGATCCAAGCTTCAAATGAACATAACCTAAGGCTACTGCTGTAATCTCTCTTCACCTGCAAGGACGGCAGCGGTTCCCCCTCTAGTAGGGGTGGCAAGATCCGAACGAGCTCTCTATTGACTTCGGCTATCTCTTCCTCCGGCACTACAACTCGCCCTCTAATCAACGAGGGGGTGTCCAAATCCAGCAATGGGATAATCTCGGGGAGAAGCTCGATAGTTCGATGGGGTAGGTTTACCAAGACAAGGTCCCATTTTCCCACTAGGTCTGGGTCATTTCGAAGCTTTGTAGCATCGAAAACACCGGCTAAACGGTCGTCATAGAGCCTCTGTAGGGGAACGGACTTTTTGGGATAATTCCTGTTGTCCCATCTGCTAAGGTTCTCCATCAGCATCTCAATCGCATCTGGATTTAGATCTGAAGCCGCCAAGCTACCTAGAAGCTCTGGCTCATTCAACAAAGCGCCCACTGCAGGGCCGACCCCGCAGAATGGGTCGAAGACCCTTATCGGCCTTCCCAGCATCTCCCGTAGCCTCTTTGCGAGAACAACCGTCTCCAACCTCTCGGTTTGTAACTTTGTAGAATAGAATGCCCTGGCAGGATCACAGGTAATTCCAATCCCAGACTCCCTTACCAAGACCCTTGTATTACACAATCTGGATGGTATCTTACTCAGGAAAATAGTATCACCATCCCTAGCGCCGATTGGAGTTAGCCTTCGTACTCGCATCTCTCCTTGCACGCCCTCGTCGTTCAGGATCAAGCGTATGTGCGGGTGCGACCTCAGTTTCGCCTCAGCTATTTCGGAAACGTGGCCGGCGACCTCATCATCAACTCTGACAATCATCATGTCAGAAACAAACTCGTGAGAAGATGGCCACGAATCTCCCTTTTCCAAGACCAGCTCCTTTCCGATCAAGTCTTCTAGTTGGCTCAACCAGTCTGCCAATATTCGTTTGTCGGGAACTCCCTTTCTTTCCTCGATTTCATACGAGCCAAGGGGCGGGGGCAAGGCAGCAGGCGCTGCGTCATCGATGGGGACAAGCCTGAACCCTTCTGCAGAGGAAGGAACAATCAGGAAACCTATACCGAGCAAATCCTCTTCCCTCAGAATAGATAGAACCCCCTCAATTTCTCGATCCGGAACAACTAGGTGGCGCAGCATGTTGATGTGAGGGGACGAGTCGGGACCCTTCACAATGACGGCGAAGCCACTTTCCCCCGGACTTTGGCTAATTGGTATAGGACCGGGGAACCTGGAGCATATGACAGATAGGGCAAAGAAGGTAGCCAGGGCTTGCGAGAAGAGGTACCTTGAGGGATATACGGCAGTAATTCCCGCTAGTCAGGAAGAACTCTTGGACGGTGTGATCGGAGATTGGGAACGGCTTATGCGCCCTTCGGTGGAGAGTCCCGAAGCTATCCTGAAGGAGGCTAGGGAGTATCCAGTAGCGATTTTAGTGGTCGGTGACCCAATGCAGGCAACTACACACATCGATTTGGAGGCCAGGTGCGCGGAGCAAGGCATCGGCTTCGAAGTTGTTCCAGGAATGTCTGCCACCACGATGGCAGTCTCTCTCTCAGGCATGCAATCATACAGGTTTGGCCGACAGGTCACACTCCCTTACCAATATGGGAACTACCTCCCCACTTCACCTCTTGAGATGATATATTCAAACTACAACATGGACCTACACACTCTAGTGTTGCTGGATCTGGACCCGAATGGAATGGGGTTCGACCCACCAAAACCCATGCAACCGGATGAGGCGGTAAGAACACTTGAGGAAATGGCAAAAAGAATCGAAGACAAAGAAGGGGATCAGATGCCTCCAGATGCCCCTGTGCAAGAGTGGCGAGGCATTCTGATTAGCGACATAGGTACACAAAACGAGAAAGTCACCACCGGGAATCTCGGCGAAATATCATCCCTCGGGGATGGCTGGGTACACACACTAATCCTACCCGCAAGCATGAGCGACAATGAGAAGGACGCCTTCGAACGTCGAAGGCCACGAAAAAACGGTGCGACGCACTCAAGACTTCCACACCCATCCGAGACACGTTAGTATGGCCAAACCACCAGCTGAGGTTCGCTTTCCCGGCGATAGGAATCGTCGTAGGAAGGTTAGAGTGCGGGGCATCAAGCAGGCATCCCAGGAGATTCAACGCAGGTTGGAGGTAAATCTGGATGCCCTTCTTGAAGATCCTGAGGCATTCGTCCCTGAAATTGTGGGCGAACTTGGCAAGATATCCCTCTTCGGGTCCAAGGATCCGATGGCTCTAACGCTTAGAGAAATAGCAATCGTGGCATCAAAACGAAATGATGTCAGATGGCTCAGAAAGAGGATGGCGAAAAAGGGAGGGGACACGGTTTGCAGGGCATTGGCAGGCTCTCTACTAGCCTCATCGGAGGAAGACCTGTCCACGGTTTCCGTCTTCAAGCATCCACTTTATGGAAATGCTAGCTTCCTAAGAAGGGGAAATGGAAAACAGAGCCACCAGGTCGGAATTCAGAACTTCACAAACCCAAGGCTAAGGCTTCTTGTATGGGATGACCATGCAAAAGCAGGCCAGTACTTCTTCTCGTGGGATGGAGGCTTCGTTTGGACAGGCAAAAATCCTGATGCCCCATCCGAATGGATCGATTGGGCGTTAGAGAACTCATCAGTCGACCTTTCAGGCAAGGACACCCGCTGGTCTTCAGGATTGGACGAGGAAACTGTCCAGGAAGAAAGGATAAGCTCGCAGGGCTGGCTAAGAATGAGATTTCAAGACGGAACCACCATCGGCCTTTCTCAATCTGCACTAGCTAGAACCACTGAGCCATTTGTCCAGAGCATCGCGATATCAATGATGCCCCCGAACAAGCTGGGTGAGATTTGCGAGCTCTCTTGGATGTGGAGGCCGGAGGGTTGGCCCGAGGACAGGCCACTACCAGAGGAAGGAACCAACTCGTTGGAGGAGACATTGCAGGCGTGGCTGAAGATGTCCTTGGAGGATGCAACACTATTCCGCAACTGCAGATCATGTATCCTAAACTCGATCGAAGACGGCTTTGTTGTCGGGAGCCATTGGTTCTCCGAGGACGACAAGGATGGCTTCCTAAAGCACATGAATGGAACTGAGGACGAACGTAGTGCGATTTCCTTTGTGGTCTCGTCCCTTGGAGAAGGGATTCATGTGAGATCAGACGGCGTCTCGCTAAAGGTAAAGGAGAAGGTCGTCAGGATGGAGGATTCGTCCTGCCACCCCGTCCTCGTGGCTCTGTGGCCAGAATATGGAATGGATATCCTGCAGGAACTCTATGGCCTATCTGAGGAAGAGGCCGAGTCAGTGCACGCAAGGCAGTCCAAAAGAAAGCAGGGCTTCGGTGCCTTCCTCAGGGAGCTGAACGAATCAGTAAGCATCGCAAAGAGGCTTGACCGCCTGCCTTGGGCGGAGTCCGAGCTACCCGCCCCGCTGTCATTTGCTGATAGTCTGGTACGACGCGCCGCGGAGGAGGGGATCGCCCCGACCGTGACGATGGCACGGAAGGGGCGTGGGCTGGAGTCAGCCATGGGTTGGGCATGGCTCGTCGTGCACGATAGGACTGAGTCAGATGCCTGGCGGTTTGACGAAGAGAGCAGGGACAAGGGAGGTGACTGGGTCCCGGCTCTTAGGGCACTTTGGGATGCAGCGGAATCCTTGTTGCTGAAGGATGATCTTTCCGCGGAGTCAGAATACAGGTCTGCGATGAAGTGGCTAGCCGAATCGACAGGTTCCGGTATGGATTTGAGGCGATAGAGTGGCCTTGGAGGCCCCGCCAGCGTCCTCGCCCGCCGTCCACAACGTAATGGTGGCCAACACCAGCAAGGACACCAAGCCCGAGCTGATGGTTAGGAGGATGCTCAGAGAGGCAGATTATCCAGGCTACAGGGTCCACTGGAGGATAGATGATGAGAGGGGCAGGTACGTATGCAGACCCGACATCACATATCCAGGCAGGCTGGTCGCAGTATTCGTTCACGGCTGCTTCTGGCATCGATGCCCACTATGCGAGCTAGATCTCCCCAAGACCAACGTCGACTATTGGGACCAGAAATTCAGCAAGAACGTAGATAGAGATCGCAGAAAGCAGAAGGCGCTATTGGATATGGGCTGGGATGTCCATACCATATGGGAGTGCGATATTGGCGGCGGAGTAGATGGACTAATTGAAAAACTAGCTCCCAATCAATCGACGTAGGCTTCTTGAACAGCACCTCCTACACTGCACATGCAACAGGACAAGCGAGTTCACAGGCACGGTCCTTACCGACTCTACGCTCCGATATACGACCGATTCTTCGCCCCCGGCTTCTCAGAAGGGCACTCGATGATGTACGAATCTTTGGGCTTGGAAAATGGCAACAGGATACTCGAGGTCGGCGTCGGAACGGGTGTTTCATTGACATTCTGCCCCAGCTTCGTCGAAGTGGAAGCAATTGACTTCAGCTCACACATGCTAAAGAAAGCCGAGGAAAGGGCAAGCAAAGGAGAAATCTCTGCAAAGGTCGCATTCAGCCAGATGGATGCACACTCGCTACAATTCGATGACGACTTCTTTGATCATTCGTTAATTGCGCACGCATTAGCGGTCGTCGCAGAACCACTAGTTGTTCTAGAGGAGATGAAGAGGGTGACAAAGAGTGGCGGAAGAATCACAATAGTAAACCACTACACTAGAGGAGGAGGGAAACTAATCTCCTTGATTAATCCGTTCAGGAAGCGGATGGGCCTTGGAAAGCATGTGGAATTCGCAAAACTAATCGAGAAATGCGGACTATCTCTGATCCGTGAGGAGAGGGTGAATAAGAACACATCAAGTATCCTAGTCTGCTCAGTGCCCTAGTGTGAACCCAGAAAAATAGAGGTTTGAAAAATGAGGCTAGTAACTTTTGTCAGGTTTATGCGGCAGATTCTCAGAGAAGGGCCAGCAGATCTGGATTGGATTCAAAGACAGGGACTCCTAGCAGTAAAACTGACCCAGATTTTTGCTCTCAGGCCCGATTTGTTGAGTATTGAGAAATGTAGGCAGCTCCAGAAAATGTACAGGGATGCGGCTACTATCCCGCTCGCGGACTTTCAAGAAATTATAGAAAAAAAGGCGAACCCATCATTTCACGAAGCGATCGATACTATCGAAGAGGAACCAATGGCTGCCGCATCGGTCGGACAGGTACACCGGGCCAAACTAAAGACCGGCGAAGAGGTAGTCGTCAAAGTAATCAAGTCCGACCATGAGAAGCGATTCAAGAAGGACGTCAGTCGATTAATGAGGTGGATGAAACTAGTCTTGGTGCTGTCTCCAAAGCTGAGGCGAGTAGGAAATCCCCTAGCTCTGATTCGGCATGTTGAGGATTACACGACAAGGGAATTGGACCTGAGGAACGAAATTCACGGCGGCTCGGAACTCAAGAGAATCAAGGATGAATTGCAGGCAAAGTTCCCCTTGCCAAGGCTACGACTGCCGAAATATTACACAGACATTTCAAATGAGCATGTACTGGTTTCTGAGCTAATCGTTGGAAAGACATTGGAGGAGCACATATCTGATCAGGATATTCCATGGGACTACCTAATAGAATTATTCAGAATCCAAGGAGCCTACATGTTTGGCGTTGGCACATTTCACGGAGATCTGCACCCTGGAAACTGCATTATCGATGCGGATGGAAACTTCGTCTTCATTGACAACGGGGCTATCTGTGAGGCACCAAGGAGTACGAGCCTCCCGCTCTTCAGGTTCTTTGACCATCTCTCGGATGATCGCTTGGAAGATGCCTTTGAAGCACTAATTGCTCTTGCGGGAGATCGACCGACAGATCCCAAAGTAAGCATTTTCAAGAAGGAAATGAGCAAGATCTACGACGGTTTCGGAGAGAAAAGCGTTGGCGAACAGAGCCTAACTGAACTGATGATGAAAACGGTCCGAGCAGCAGTGGAACATGCAGGAGCCGACTTTGGAGAGGAGGCATTCCCGATTATCAGGTCTCTCATGTACATGGACGGGCTGGTTATTCGAACTCACCCGGGGGTGAAGTTGATTGAGGAGATGGGCCCGTCACTGACTGAATTTAAGGAAGGCCTGGGCATAGGGTAGCGTGATGGAAATGGCAAATGATAGCGACGTCATTGTAGTTGGGGCGGGCCCAGGCGGGTTGTCGTGTGCCATGCTTCTAGCAAAGGCGGGCATAAAGGTGACAATATTGGAGAAATCCGATGGAGTAGGCGGCAGGACACGTGTCTTCGAGAAAGATGGCTACAAGTTCGACAACGGACCGACCTTCTTCCATTACCCAGAAATCGCCGAGGAGATATTCTCCGCTCTAGGACTCGACGCCCATGAGGAACTCGGGCTTATTCCTCTCGAGCCAAACTACCGACTTGTCTTTGGTGCAGGAGGCTCTCTCAATGCAACCACGGACCTTGATAGTATGGTAGAGCAAATCAGGGACCTCTGTGGTGAAGAGAACGCACAAGGATTCCAGTCCTACATCGAAGATAATAGGACGAAGATGCGACTATCTAAGAATTGCCTTAATGCTCCATGGAGGGGCCCCAGCGATCTTCTCAACCGCAGAGCATTCAGGGTCGCAAGAGTCCTCAGACCATGGCGCAGCGTAGCCTCTGATCTTTCGAGTATGTTTTCCGATGAGAGGATGCAACTTGCGATGTCATTCCAAACAAAGTATCTTGGAATGAGCCCATTCCAGGCTCCCAGCTTATTTACAATTCTGGCTTATCTTGAGTACGAGCATGGAGTATTTCATGCTGAAGGAGGCCTTGGAACCATTACTCAGAAGATGGGTGATATAGCAAGGGGATTGGGGGTCGAAATCCGACTGAATGAGCCAGTTAGGGAATTCGTGTTTGAGGGAAAGACTGTTGTGGGGGCCAGGACCGATGAGGGAACTTACTCGGCAGACAGATTCGTGATGAATGTGGACTTCGCTACTGGGATTAAGGGGCTTGTACCTGACAAACTGCGAAGACGGTGGTCAGACAGAAAACTGGATCAGAAGTCTTACTCCTGTTCCACATTTATGCTGTATTTAGGAATAGATAGGTTGTATGAAACGCCTCATCATCAAATTTATGCAGCAAAGGATTACCAGAGGAACCTACGAGAGGTAACAGAGCACAAGGTGACTTGGGATGACCCCTCGATATATGTCCAGAATGCGTGCGTAACAGATCCTACCATGGCACCGGAGGGCCATTCGACCATTTACGTGCTGGTTCCAGTTAGCAACTCGCATCCAGGGATCGATTGGGAAGAAATAAAGAACGAATACATGGATGTGATTCTGGAGCAGATGTCCCACTTGGGATTCCCAAATGTGAAGGAACATATCGTTTCACAGACAATAGTCACCCCGGACGACTGGGCCTCCCGAGACATATACAAGGGTGCAGTGTTCAATCTCGCACATGGCTTGGATCAGATGCTTTGGCGACGTCCCCAGAATAAATTCGAAGAACTAGATCGACTATATCTTGTTGGAGGAGGAACACATCCCGGCAGCGGCCTACCGACTATTCTAGAGAGCGGGCGAATATCAGCAAAGATGATCTGTGCTGATTTGGGGGTGGACCCGGAATGGAATGGCGCTGATCCATGGTTTGAAGACCTTAGGAGGCCAACCCTCAAGTCTAGAAATGCATAGGATATGGACAGGTGGTAGCTAAGTGGACATGTACGACATCTCTTTTTTCCTATCTACTATGTGGATCGGACCATTTTGGTTTGCTATGCTGGTATACCCTGAGCATGAAATAACCGAGAAGATGATGAGGGGGCCTTGGTTCTTCCTTGGCCCGATTGCTATTTGGTTCGTTGTCTCTGCATCGGAACCCCAAGCACTGGTCGATCTTGCAAAGGACTCTATGGACCCATCGAATACGATGGCATCTCTCGCAGCATTGCTCGGTACAAGAGCAGGCGCGGCAGCCGCTTGGGCGCACATGGTCGCTGGCGATATTTTCGTCACCAGGTGGATGTGGAGACGATGCATGGATAACGGAAGCGAGCGATGGGTCACTGCAGCAACGGTATTCTTCGGCGTCATGTTAATGCCGGTCGGAGTCGCACTTCACATGGCTCTGGTCAGCGATAGCACGGATTGAGCCTATGCATGAGAATGTGGAGCATCTGATCGCTGTCATTTACGGCCTTCCATTCATTTGGATAGGAATTCAGCACTTCCTTGATCCAGAGTGGTTTGAGCCAATAGTCCCAGCACCACTTGGAAATCCAACTTTTTGGGTATATATCAGTGGTTTTTTCGAAATATTGCTAGGTTTGGGGATAGCTCTTCCTTGGTTTCGAAAGGAGGCAGCAATGGGAATAGCTTTGATGCTGGTGGTTCTTTATTGGGCCAACCTCAACATGTGGGTCAATGACATACCAATTGGCGGCACACGACTATCCCAAAGAGGTCACATGATTAGGGGTGTTATACAATTGGTGCTCATCTTTGCAGCTCTTTGGATAGGTGGTTGGATAGGTCACAAGCCTAAGGCAATCTGACTATGTGACGTTCTTTCGTCCTATATTCTAAGTCCGACCGGCTTCTGCTATGGTCGTGGAACCTTTGAGGACGGCAATTATTCTAGCTCATCCAATTGCAGCTTCTATACTGATATGGGCCTTCTACAAGCAACATGGTTGGGTGCCCAAACTAGGATTTGCAAACAGAGAGGATAGGGACGCAGCCATAAGAGACCACGAGTCGATGGGGAACAAAGTAGCACTTGCAGTGCTCATCGTGATTGTAATCGCATTTATCTCAAACGTTCTCAGAGGTTTGATCGATAACAACGACCCCTCAAGCCTCTTGTTGCCAGGTTTCCATGGCTGGACGGGACTCATCGGCCTAGCGATGATGTACTTACTCTGGCGACTAGGCAGAAAGACATCCGAGGCGAGAGACTCGGGTGAGAAATTTGCTAGCATCAAGCAGTCTCATGAGAAATTGAGCGACTTAGTCGCATTGCTAGTTGCGATTCATGCATTCCTGGGATTCCTCTATCTCCTATCCATTCTGTGATTGCGATGGGACCACATTTCAAGCCATCCTGCAATGTTCTCATCGATATCGGAGACATCTACGGAATTTCCGCTCTCTAGTGATGAAATTTGCTTAATTCTGCACCCACAAGCGTTGGCGTGACCACCGCCGTCCGGGTCAAAGCTAGTCGCCAAGCTAGTCAGATCGAAGATTCCCCCTTCATTGTGGAGAAATGAGTTGGTGTAGAAAGACGCAGAGACGGGGTATCTGCCCTCTTCGCCAAATTCAGCCCCAATATCCCCGTGAATTACTATGCANGCATCACACGAGTCCCCCACTATTGCAGTCACTAGATAGCCATTTGATCTGATCCCCAATCCCTCTAGNCGAGCTATGGCCATCCGATCATTTATTGTCACTCTGNCAGCAATCAAATCNGAAACCTCAGTCATCCTAGCCTTCTCNTTCTTTACGCAATGTGAAATTTTCGGAATAGCTAGAATCTCTTCGACTCGCAAGCCATCTTTGATTGAGTCAAGAATCAACATTGCGACCCCATCTTCTTCATCTACGACCCTCCCTAGCCAAACTACAGGNTTGTCGGAAAGAAACTCCTCCCTTGTAATCCCCCCTCCGTCCAATTTGTCNACCCAAACCAACAANTCATCAAGATCTGTCAAATCGACAGCTGATCCNATTATCTCNTAGGCTATTCTGGCCGCGGATGGCCTATCCTTCCACACAACGCAGACNCCCTCTTCNTCCAATTCAGTTGGTCTGTTCGATTGATGGTGATCAATACTNAGGCNGCAACTAGGATGCATGGGAAGATCGCAAACAGCGGTTCTTCTGTCAATCAAGTGGTCTAGCATTCCTGCTCTAATCTCACCAGGGTGTCCAAAGAAAACCTTGGCATCCGGCCAGTACCGCTTTAGTATGGCAGCAGTCACAACCCCGTCTAGATCGCTATCGGTGACGATTTGATGGATTTCTAGACTAAGCGCACCAACTACCATGTCTATCGGAACACAAACCGACCAATTGTGGTTTCGGATTTACACATGCAGTCGGAAGGTTTTCATCAGCNTCAATCACTCATCGNGTTTGTGACCGGCGCGGTCGACGAGCTCCTGGAGACTTCTTGCGGATTCCTGCTGATTAACTTCGACAGCATTCTGCTNCTCCAGTATCCACAAGGCCATTGGAGCTTTCCAAAGGGACATGTCGAAGTTGGCGATTCAGACCACCACCATACCGCACTTAGGGAGCTTTCCGAGGAGACTGGGATAACCGAGGTGACCATCGATCATGGNTGGAAAAAGAGAACTGAGTACACCTTTTCAAGAAAGGGACGTAAGATTCCAAAGCAGGTTTTTTGGTACCTAGCAGAAACAAACCAACTCGACGTGCAACTATCCCATGAGCACAACAACTTCCTTTGGCTTGAGCTGGNTCAGGCCGAGCAGCAGGTGACATTCGAACAAGAGAAGAGTNTGGTGAAATCCGCTAGAGACTATCTGATCGAATCGGGAAAGATNACGACTTAGCCATCTCTTTCACCAAGGGGGGTCCAGAGGGTTTCGGTCTCACCAGAAAGCTTGGCGGCCAACCTGGAGAATATGAAAAGCCANTCAGAAATTCTATTCAGATAAGCCAGNACCTCGTCTCTGACTGCACTCCCCCCCTGCTCGATTTTGAGATAGCAGGCAACCCTCTCCGCTCTTCTAGCCACTGTCCTAGCAACATGCGCNGACGCAGATGGCCCTTGGCCAGTGGGCAGGATGAATGACTCCAAGGGATCCAAATGCTCGAGCCATTCATCCATCTCATCAACTAGCCTGTCTGCTTGCTTCCAACCGACAAGAGAAACCGTTTCTGGCATTGACTCCGGGGGGCAGGCGCATTCGCCACCGATATCAAAGAGCTCCTGTTGCAAAAGGCCCAATGANGNATCTAGCTTCTCGATTTCATCTANGCCAATGGAATCCGATCTTGCCAACTCCATCCTCAGAACACCAATCTGGGAGTTCAGCTCATCTATCGTCCCGTAAAGCTCAACTCGAGCGCTCTCTTTGCCCACTCTAGTACCATCGAGAAGAGAAGTCTCACCACCGTCTCCGGTCCCAGTGTGTACCCTGTTGATACGAACCATGTCTCTGCGAAGTGAACTAGGATATCAATCGTTTCAATGCAGAGACTCATTCAGAGCANGCTCNATGGCATCTANCCATGAAGAGTCAACAGAGCCCCATCCGCCCATCTTTTCAAGCTCAATCATGTGATAGTCTTCTTCTTCTGAATTACCAAGCTTCCTGTGNATCAATANCANTGCCGCGTGACTCATTGANTTTATCCAAGGACCCTCCATATCCCAGGACCTCTCAAAGTGGGAAATGGCCCCATTTGGACCCTCGATCAATCCCCTATGTATCTGCCTCAAACCCGACTTAGACCACGCGATCCCCGGTACTCCAACAACTAGGCCTCTAAACACAAGGTAAACCTCCAGAAGGACCACAATGCTTGCCATGATGAATGAAACAATCTGTTGTGATTGATCAGCGGAATCCCAATAATCAACGAGAAGAGAGACGACTCCCACGGAGAATAAAACTCCCCCCAAAGGCGCTAATATGACATCATGGTTGGAGTACGCCATACTCCTGACACCCACTATTACAGCGACCCCCCCTACCAAGGCAGTCAGTACGCTTGGAAACTGATCAGAGCCAGAACGTGGGCTACTGTGGGCAATCCAAAAGAAAAGAGCTAGAATAAGCACAATGTAAGCAAATCTAGAACTTATCTCCGGGAATGGTTGCAGTCTACTCAGATATATGCCAATGCAACCAACAATGACGCTCAGTCCAATCCAAAGTATCATTCACTCACCCAAATCCGATTTGCTACCCCAGCCAGGCTTCCAGAAATCATCATCATCTAAGCACGCCATCCAACCATCGTCATCGGCCTCCAATAGCCTATTCGCGCGTCTCTCCAAACCATCCAGAAGAGCCGTATCCAACTCCCCCTGGGAATGGGCATTCCTCCACTCAGGTTGAATCTCAAGAACCAACTCTTGTCCGTTAGCTCTAGAGTCATAGTGACGCTCACAAATCTCCCTTAGGTCCTGGATCCACATCCTTGATCCACGAACATGCGGNTCGCTGATTGGGAAAACACTCCTTTTCTTGAAAGGCCACCANCCCATTATTTCTNGCGACCAAGCCCACCTCCTTCATGCTTTGTGAATTGCTAAATGCCAACTTACTTNCCAGCTCACATGGGGCGTGTCATCGTACACCTATTCGGGAANCCGAAAAGCAAGGCAATTCAGANNGNAATTTCCGATTATGAGGATAGACTCAGGCCTAGGGGGATAAGCCTGGAAATACATCCAACTAAGGGAGGGAATGAAGGGTACGAGAAATCATTAATGTCTATGCAAGGAAACTTGGTGCTGCTTGATGAAACTGGAAATCAAATGAGCAGTATTGAACTAGCTGGCTGGCTAGAGTCCGCAATTTTGGACAACGAGAATACCAATCTGGTTGTAGGGCCCCCTGACGGCCATCGAGATGAAATTAGGGGATACGCAATTTCGACCATCTCATTATCCAGAATGACACTGACTCATGAAATGGCGGCCCAATTAATCGTGGAACAACTATACAGAGCGTCTGAGATCAACAAGGGGTCATCTTATCACAGGAGTTAGAAAGATAACAAACATATTACCGAGAGACCGAAAAACGTGCGTTTAACCTTTCAATTCATAAGGTATACATTTGCCAACGCAATCATACGGGGGAAGCGTGGATATCATGGGAGCGGGCATCAAAGTCAACCGAAGCAAGCTTACCGCCCTAACCTTAGTGGCTCTAATGCTAATTAGCAGCCAATTGTTTGCGATTCAACAGGAAGATCCAGAGGAAGGCAAGCCAGATAAAACAATTTTACCAAAGAGAACTGCATACCAGCAGTACGACCAGTTCTCAGGTTTTGTTCAAGGAGACCAAGTCCATCCTGCGCCATCCGCCCCCTTCCAAGAAAGGCACTACCACGATCTATTCTTTCATGATCAAGCTACATACTACGGAAAAGTCTCCGACCCATCTGCACTTACTATAGACCCCTCATATGGATTCTTCAGAGAGCAAACAAATACGGATGATCATGACAACGACGGAATAAGCGACCTGAATGATCTTGATGACGACAATGACGGGATAAACGACCTAATTGAACGATTCGACGGCTGTTTTGGTACCGATCCCTTCGATCATGACAACGATGGCATCACTGATGAATTCGACAATGACGATGACAACGATGGAATTCTCGAGGGTCCCATTGACTACACGCAGGGCAACGATCCATGGAATGTTAGCATGAATCGATATGTCATGCCGGATACAGTTCATCCTTGGACAGGAACACCTGTGGGAACAGGGTACCTGACCGACCAAAATCCGATGGATCATGACAACGATGGCATCCCAGACGAAGACATAGACGGCTCAGGAAGGGGCTCATACGACGAGGACGACGATAATGATGGCCGAATAGACCAATTCTACTGGCCATGCGACTTTGACAATGATACATATCAAGACTATTTCGATCTAGATGACGACAATGACGGCTTAGAGGACCTTTTCGATATCCACCCATGGAGGTTTGACAACCCTACTCAAAACATTACAACAGCACAGGGAATACTCTGGGATCCAGCAACTAGAGTTTCTTGGGACTCATACGAATCATTCGTAGGAGGCGTCGATTTTGTCGCTCTTGAGGCCCTCAATCACCCCAGGGTGCAGAGCTTCTCAGAAATCTATGATGGGGACTTGGATAGTGACGGCATTCCAAATTTCCTCGACCCGGATGATGACAATGATGGGGCCCCTGACTCAATAGATACGGACGATGACAATGACGGCCTTGCTGATATGTATGACGTAGACGACGACAACGACGGGATTCCGGATGAGTGTGCCCAGAGGGATACAAACGGGGATGAGGCAGGGGACTACCCTCACACCAACTCACCCATCAAAACCCCAGGGCTTGGCTGTGAAATTGACTACGATGGCGACTTGGATGATGATAGGTTCAGATCAATCGATCAGGACTACGATATGGTATGGGATTGGATAGACCCCGATATGGGTGGTACCACAGTCCCAGATAACCCAACTATTCCAGGAGGCTCCCCATATGATCTGGATGACGATGGGATCGTAAACGAACTAGATGAATTCCCTTTGAATCAGACATCAGAGGTAGACACTTGGGATTGCCCAAGCCTATCCAATCCAAATCCTCAGAATCCAAGCCCAAACTGTTCGGTATGGAGAATGTCATACACCGGAAATAACGATTGGGACGGTGATGGGATAAACAACTGGGTCGATGTCGATGACGACAACGATGGAATCCTCGATTGGATGGACATTGATCCGGACTGCGATCTAGATAATGACGCAGGNCTNCATCTGCTAAANGGCTCAAANTATCGAGATGACGGNCCCAATGACATAGACACCGATATCGANGGCGATGGTCTTCAGAATGATGTTGACTGGGACGANGACAACGACGGCATCTCCGATATCTTCGACCCCGATGATGGCAATTGCGGAGTCGTGGATATCGATATCACCGACCAGTACTTTGGAAACAGCTGGCCNCAAGGAGACGGCGATCCGATCGATGGCTCGGCGGATAGCCAGTTCTACACGCTACTAGAATCACGCTACTGGGACATGACATGGGGGTTCAACCCATTCAATAGGGACAACGGCTTTGTTTTAGATTACAATGGATACGATCTACTAAATCAAGTGGATGGCACAATCCCAGAGTTCTATTGGTACCTGATGATGAAATGGAGCCCNTACAATGGAGANAATTTCTTTGACATCGACACCGATGGAGACTCTCTAGTCAACGGTCTTGATGTCGATCAAGATGGNGANGGAATGCCCGATTGGTGGGATCAGGACGAAGGCAATGACGGCATACTAGATGTGGATGATGTGAAGATGGGCGGGTCTTTGGACGAAAACTCATGCGGAATCTCACTGGCCGATGTGATCACAGAAAGGCTCTGCGGACTAGACTATGCAATGTTGTTCAAATGGCCCCTATTGTCAGCAACCAGCTCAGGCGGACAGTTCTTCACAGTTCCTTACAGCACAAGGCCGGATGCGGAGTACTCCGACGGACCCTATGACGGAGGCAATCATCCGCTNGATTTGTATTCATGTACAAGCAATTGCTTCTGGTTCACTTTCAACCCCAGCAGCAACCCCGCACCATCCATTGCAGTGCCATACACGACAACTGGAGAATCATCGATTACAAATCCACAGATGAAAAACAACAGGGATCTATGGTTAGCCTACGTTGGACTGAGTAGGAACCTGTTCCAGTGGTCTGCCGATCCCAATGGTAACCTGTTCCCNGATGAACTCGCGGATCACCTTCTGAACTANGAAGATCCAGACATAGACTGTGGCCAGCCTATTGGCGANTCCCCTCCTTCTTGCATGTTCAACAACACAAACGATCTCGATGACGACTGGGACATAGTATACGACCACTATGATGTCGATGATGACAATGACGGAATCTGGGATTTCTTCGAGGTTGATGTAAACAACGANCTCGATGATGACGACTTNGAACTGCANGGGATAGAGGAGCCGTTCTACTTCACTGGTAGCAATTGCGAGGATGCAGACGATGATGGCTTGGACACCGATCCAGATGGTGATGGAATTTACCAATCAGTCTGGGATAAGGGAGTCCTTGGCCAAGGACTGCTTTTCCCAATTTACTATGACGTCGACAATGACAACGACGGCGTCCCGGATGGCGAAGACCCAGATGACGATAACAATGGTCTTGAGGACGTCTTCCAGGAATTGCTCGGTGATCTGGGTTGCTTCACCGGAGAGGAGCAGAGAACATGGGACCATGACAACGACGGAATAGTTGATTGGGCAGACGATGATTGGGACGGCGACGGAATTCCCAATGATTTAGAACTCCAATTTGCCGCCCCATTCGTCTCCGCATGGGACCATGACAACGACGGAATCAGGGACGACATAGACGACGACGACGACTCCGATGGAATGAAGGACGAGGACGAGGTTATGCTTTGGCCTTCCAGGTATGGAAAGGAGTCGACAAACCCATGGGACCATGACGATTTCGGCGGCGGAGTCGGGATCGCAAATCCAAGCGATAATACAACGGGACCCGACTCAGTTGATGTCGATGATGACAATGATACCCTGGTTGACTTGGATTGGAACTCGCCTTCCATAGGCGATCAGCCCAATCCAGGAAACAAACTGGAGGAATTCGATGGAAATAGCTCAGACTGGGATTCAGATAACGACGGGATTCCAGACGACGATGACAAGCACACGACAAAAATTACCCTGACCGCGCCACCGGTACTTTGGTTGGACATGGAGACNCCCGCCATATTCAACGGTTCGGTGTTCTGGGTACCAGACGGNGTCTTCGTCCCAGCTCCTTCAGTTCCAGTTCAGGTGCATATTAGGTATTCCGTAAACAAGACACCGGTTATAGAGACCATAGACGTACTGACNGANGAAAACGGGGAATATGTGGTCGGACAGTTCCTNTATCCGGAAGACATTGATGTCGGCCCAAACACAACTTANGAGGTATATGCCGAAGTAACCGAGATGTTCGTCCACAACTATAGCTCTACATTNGAGGATAGGGACGGAAACAACGTTCCTGATGACGGAATCCCCATTGAAGTCAGGGCCAATACGACCATAGGTTACGTCGCCGGACAGCGCTTCAGGGCAGATGAGCAGCCATTGAAGGTCGATTTCAAAGTCCATTATACGGCNGATTACAATAGGGGCATTTTCGATAATAGGATACCTCACGCGCCNATCTCCCTCACAGTTAGCGGTGGCGTTTTTGGAAATATTAGCANCCCCACCTACTTCAACGGAACCGGTGGNATTTCTGGCTTCAGAGCCGACTCTGGGGGTTGGGTTTCACTGGCGTTCAACCAGTCACTCGGTGCAAATGGCGAATGGGAGCAAGTTCGATGGAACTCTTTGCTTGACAATGGCCTAGGCGTTCCCACTGGTGGCTATGAGCGCATAGAGTGGAACCCATGTAACCCTAGTGCTGGTGTGGCTGATGGATCACATACCGTTTCTGAATCNTCATACCTGTACAAGAACACGACACTTCCAGTAGNTGACTACGCATTCATCGGCTTCTCTAGGCCGGATCTAGGGAAGTGTTTGGATGATTCATACGAATGGCCTTGGGCGCATTTGGAAGGGGACGAAACCGACTCTTTCTTCATCAGGTCAATGCATAGGATGTACATAGAGGCCGAAATGTACGTCTCTTCTAGCAGACCGGTTTATTTCTGGGACTCAACTCAATTCACTGGGTCATCNTTTGGNGCGTGGAGGGCACTTTTCCATGCGCCTTCATTGGAGAACTCCGGGCAGAACTTCTCCGATGTTAGCGTAGGCAAGCCATATCCAATATTATGGGACGGAACAAATGAGGGATTAGACGCGATTGCCAACCAACAACTATCCCCATTCCTGAATTCAGATGGCATAAATTGGTCAATTACAATGCAGAATGGTGCTGATTTCGACTCCCCGCCATGCGGACCAGTTGACCCCGCAGATCCGAATAGTGAGGCAAGGTGTGAGATTGTTCCAGAGATGTTCACAGGGGAGACTTTCAGAGTACTCGGATCGGTGCTGAACAGAACCTTCGTCCCCTGGACGCAAGATGCCGTGGCCCTGCAGGTGGACATAGATCAGAACAAAATTTTCGCTGGCAGCTTGGAAACCGCCTGGTCCGAAAACCCCGACTTGGTCAATGGCCAGGCAATATTCGATTACAACTGGACTTGGTATTCCCAATACTCTGCAGGGACTTTCGGCGTCAAGGCCGATTTCACGCTTTCTGATTTCTATTTCACCGGCGAGCAGGAACAGGTTCTCGCATCAACTGGCGCATTTGGAAATGTTTCAGTCATTGGAACAACTGACTTCCAACTAAATGTGGCCCCCAGGTTATACCGNGGCCAGAACGCATCAATAGAGGCTAGGCTTGTNGACAACGCCCGTATCCCAGTCCGTGATGCTCCAGTGAACTGGTTTTGGTCTGGAGACTCATCGAGTGGNACTTCCATCTCCGATATCAACGGNAACTTCATGGTCAATTTGACTAACATCGANGATCTTGGCAACTTCACCCTTTCCTTTGAATATCTGGGNGANGAACTCAGACAGGGCAGCTCATCCGATGTTTCACTATGGGTGGTGTCAAGAACCTACATNGATGCCACNCCNCTTGCGCCGAATGTGGTTTCAAACGGNGATTATTGGGGGATAACTGCAATTGTCAAGGAAGACAATAAAACNCCATTCGTTAAGGATGACGGCGGCAACTCNCTGTTGGGCTGCGCGGGAAACCCCGACCCCTCCACTGGAATAGAGCAGGGGGGCAACGTTTCCGTTATTTTCGAAGGAACCGACTTTGAAGATAGGACGCATAGGAAAATAATGGCCACCCCCTGCCCTAGTGGAGGCACGTTCACGTACGGNTTGAATCTCAATCCGCAACTACTCCGGGATGATCCGTTTTCCTTCCTTCCCAATGGGTTCGGACCCGTAAACGTCATTCTGAGGTTCGAGGAGAACCTGCCTCACGAGGGATGCGGCCNNCTTGATGCAGGCATGCTGGCCACATCAGGGGCATGGGACCCATGCGTCCTAATACAGAANAGCGATCACTTCAGGAAGGTAATGCAATTCCAAGTGGATGGATTCAGCTTGGTTGGAAACACCATGCTGGAGGTGGATGACCAGATNGTATACACCTCAGAGATAGATCCCAACACAGGTCAGCCAATAGAGAAACCGATGGTTGTTACCGGACAACTAGTAGACGAGCTCGGTGGAAACCTGTCGAATAGGATTATCCGGGTCACTTATTCGATGGACACCGGAGANGGGGGAATNACCTCATGCATACCTGGAGTTACCGACGAAAACGGGTTCTTCGANATCATTTGCCCTCTTTCTGGGGTGGANGCAGGACAGGCAACCGTGAAAATAGACTTCAACTCCTATGAGAACAACGATCGCTATCGATACAAAAATGCAAGCATCACGAAGATATTCCCCGTGTTCTCCAACTCNACAATTGAGGTATCTGAAGTCGGCCCATTCAGATCNGACTATCTAACTTACACATTCCCCAATGGCTCTGCATTTGAGGTACTTTACCTTAAGGAGTCATTCCACATCGATGCTAAGCTTACCCAAGTCAATGGCAAACCAGTCGGTGGCAAGTGCCTCAATATATATCTGGACCCNGAGACAAACATTCGCCCGGTAGCCGTAGCAATCACCCAAGATGGAACCGGGGAGATGAAATGGTACTCTCTGGATCCCGATGACAATCCCAGCAGACGAGGCATCGAGCCNATCGGAAACAAATTGGAGGGCTTCAGAACAATCAGGGTTGCATACGAACCAGACCGGGAGATTCCAGGTGGCTGCAGGGCAGAGGACAATCCTGTGCTAAACAGCTCTTATGTCGATATCACAGTACTGGTTAGGAGCAAGGTCGACATACTTCTAGATGAGCATTGGGCAGAACCAGAGGGTTACCTGGAGGGCGATTTAATCGCTGGAGAAGTCAGAATAATGAGGGATAGGCTAGACCTTTCAGTCGAAGGAGAGCGTGTCGATTTCATTAGGGAGTTCTGGAATGGTTCCGGATGGGAAACCTACAAGGTCGAGCTAATTACCACTGATGAACAGGGAACGGCGAATTTCTCCTTCGTATACACNGGCACCAACGTTCCGGGCGAAGCATCAGACGTAATCGCAGTGGACGGTAAATGGAGAGTTCTGGTACACTTCGAGTCAGCTGACGAGAATCGCCCCCATTTCGTCGAGACGTATCTCAACAACACGCCTATAATNTTCCTTGGAAGCGCGGATTCTAATTCCAAACAGAGNTTCCTCGACTCACAGGTCATGATCTTTGCAGGAATTGCTGTTTCGGGTCTACTGCTGACAGGGGTCTTCATGTACCGAGAGTACAGAGAGCGAAGAAAGGTGGAGATTCTAAGGGGGATACTCACCGACTCTCTGATGTCCCTAAAGNCTTCGAACAACTACATAGAGACCATCTTCAAGTGTTACAAGGATCTGATCAAGTACCTAAGAAGCAAGGGTACAATGAAGAAGGTATTCGAAACAACCAGGGAGTTTGAGGACGTCATCAGCGGAATGTTAGGAGGAATCCTGCCTCCAGAGGAACTCGATCAATTCTTCTCAATTTTCGAGGAAGCAAGATACTCGGATCACGANATCGGCTCCGATCAGAGAGATCAGGCGATCGAGGTCTTCCAGTCTATAATCGCCAGAATGAACAGGTCACTGGGAGACAGTATGCTCAATCGTGATACTCTGGCAAAATCATCCCTTTATGGCTCTTCAATTAAAGCAGGACAGTTCGTTGATTCAGAAGGCAAAGTAAGATATGCGGGCATTGATGACTCAGTCGAGGACGACGGATTCAGGATTTAATCTCCTTTGGACCACCAGCGTCTTCCCCGCAGGATTCATAACAAGGTCTAGGGTGGCCGCGCTACCCAATATCGGAGCTGGTGCTATGGCAAACGCAGAAAGGAAGACCAACGAGGCCCTAAAGTCACTAATCAGTGACTTGAAGGACCACGGCAGATCCACCGGNATAGCAATATGGAGGGATCTGGCTCAAAGGCTTGAATCTAGTCGAAAGAATTGGTCAGAGCCCAATCTAAGCCATATCTCCAGATTCTCTTCTAAGAAGGAGACAGTCTTGGTNCCGGGAAAGGTCCTAGGCAGCGGGGAGATTACTGGTTCCCAAACCGTAGTCGCCTTCAGCTTCAGCCAAGGTGCTANGGACAAGATAGAGGCTTCCGGAGGAAAGGCAATGGGGATAAGGGAGCTAATGGACACCAATCCAAATGGAAAGGGGGTGCGGATAATTGGCTGAGCCAACGACGGTCTACGACGCTACGGATAAGATACTAGGCAGGCTCGCCAGCCAAGTTGCCAAAGAGATGATCTCGGCTAGAAAGTCGGGAAGGCAGCAGAGAGTCATCATCATNAANGCAGAACATGCNATTGTCTCTGGCCCCAAGTCCANGGTTCTGAGCGACTATAGAGCCAAATATCAGTTGAATCACGCAAGGAAGGGGCCCTTCTTCCCAAGGATGCCAGACAAAATCATCAAGAGGACGGTCAGAGGGATGCTTCCATATCAAAAGAATAGCAGTGGCCGCAACGCGCTTCGCGATTTGAGAGTTCTAATTGGCNCGCCATCCAACCTCTCCGGCGACGAGCTACCAGAAGATCACCAGTGGGGCGAAACCTCCAAAATAGATAGGAAAACCCCGGAGAAGTACGTACGCTTGGGCGAGATCAGCTCACACCTGGGCGTAGANTCAACAAGATGGGAGGCCGAGTAACTTGCCAAGGAAGAAGAAGGTGGTGAACTCTAGTGGCAAGAGAAAGACGGCCATAGCCAGGGCCACTCTAAAATCCGGAAAGGGCAGAGTCAGGGTAAATGGCGTTCCAATACAAATCCTAGAACCGGAGCTTGCAAGAATGAAGGCCGTTGAACCCCTCAAGATTGCCGATGCAATGAACAGGTTAGGTAGAGTCGATATTTCGGTTGACGTCAAGGGAGGGGGCCAGATGGGNCAGGTAGATGCGATAAGGACAGCCATTGCACGCGGCCTAGTCAAATACAATGATGGCGCAGAGGGCGAAGACGAGGAACTTCGGGACGAGTTTGTACGTTTTGAGAAGAAGATACTNGTCAACGNTCCAAGGCGTAAGGAACCCAAGCATCAAATGGGACGCGGTGCCCGAAAGAAGTGGCAGAAGTCGTATAGGTAGGTGAGAAAAATGATTATTCCCGTCAGATGCTGGAGTTGTGGCAAGGTAATTGCCCACAAATATCAGGAGTTCAGGCAAGCCGTGGACGATGGAAAGGACGCTGGTCAGACGCTCAACGATATGGGCTTCGAAAGGTATTGCTGTAGAAGGATGTTCATTGGGCACATAGACCTCATCGATGAAGTCGCTCCCTTCAGCATCGAAAGGCAATCGTGACCGCCGTCAGGGCTTTGACCTCAACCGCTCTCGAAAGGTATGCCCAAAGGGCCTGTAGGTTAGTTTGGCCTATACTTCGCGGCTGGGGGTCGCGCGACCCAGGTTCAAATCCTGGCAGGCCCACCACTTTGGAAAACTTGGCTAGGTCAGTTTGAAGCCCAAATCCCCCTAGGACAACCATGTCCGAGCCGGAGAACAACACAACCCCNGATCTCCAACGGATAGAATGGCTAGCCAAGCAATTGCAGCTTCATTCCGATTTGTATTACAACAAGGCAGACCCAGCAATCTCTGATGCGGAGTTTGACGCTCTTTTCGATGAGCTCAAGAGCCTTTCACCGAATCACCCTCAGTTGAATAGGGTCGGATCAGACCCCCCTCCCGGTTCCGAGAAGGTGAANCACCTCTTCCCGATGCTAAGCTTGGGGAAAGCAACAGAGGAAGAAGAAATAACTCATTTCGTAAACGAGACTACCGCACAGGGCCGGAGATTCCTATGCCAACCAAAACTCGATGGCTCTGCTCTTTCGGTAGAATATAGGAGGGGAAGNCTCGTCCGCGCAGCTACAAGAGGGAANGGAACTAGGGGCGAGGATGTCACTGCAAATGCAAGACGAATAAGCAATCTCCCCGAATCTATTCCTTGGAAGGGCGACTGCCACGTTAGGGGGGAAGTGGTGATGCCCCTCAGGACCTTTTCTAGCAAATATTCCTCAGTGGCCCCCAANCCTAGGAANCTAGCTGCAGGATCACTTAGGCAGAAAAGTGCTGATGCNGGNAAAGCCAGCCCGCATGATCTGGTTTTCATTGCGTATGGNGTCGAGTTTCCAGGGGNGGCACAGAGGCACCCGGAAAGTCCCCCAGAACCCGAATTCATATTTGGCTCAGAGAAGGTTGAATGGTTGGAAGAGAATGGAATAGAGGTTGCAGGAAAGACGATTATACAGGGAGATGAAGGGCACAAAGTTTCAGAGCAACTAATCGAATTGACCAGCAGTTGGTACAAATCTAGGGAATCTTCTGAGTGGGAAATTGATGGTGCTGTGATCAAACTCGATCGTTTGGATAAGCGAGAGCTCTTGGGAATGACCGCCCATCATCCCAGATGGGCAATTGCATGGAAGTTCCCCCCCGAGGAAGCCATCAGCGTTCTAATGGACGTTTTCTGGCAAACCGGTAGAACCGGAAATGTCACCCCTGTTTCACGGATTGCCCCAGTAATCGTTTCCGGCGTCACTGTGGAAAATACGACTCTTCACAACCGCGGTGAGGTCGATAGATTGGGAGTCAGCATAGGAGACAAAGTTCGGGTAGTCCGCCGAGGAGACGTAATTCCCAAGATCATTGAGGTACTAGGAAGGGCTGAAGAGTCCGACCTGAAGGACAGGTTTCATGCCGATGGCAAGCCCTTTGTGGAGGAAATGCCAAACAGATCAGAAATTTCAGTACCAACAAATTGTCCTCGATGCTCATCGGAACTAGACCAAGATGGAGCATTCATCCGATGCCTCAACATGTCTTGCCCCTCAAGGATCGAGCGCGGAATACTATATTGGTGTAGGACATTGGAAATGGACGGTATTGGCGAGAAGCTAGCCGAGCAACTATGCTCAACTGGCCTAGTGACTGGTATCGCAGACCTATATCGGCTCCATGAAAGGAAGAAAGAACTTCTAGATCTCGACAGAATGGCGGAGAAATCCGCTAGGAATATCCTGGACGAACTAGAAAAAAATAGAGAAATGACGCTTACAAAGTTCATTTCCGCACTAGGACTGCCCAGAATAGGCCCAGAAGTTGCCTCACTAGTTTCATCAGAGATTAACAGCTTTGATGAATTGATGGAGTTGACGGAGCAGCGCGAAAGTGCCGTTAAAAGACTCGTGAAAATCGAAAGAATAGGCGAGACAGTGGCCAATTTGTTGATTGACAGTCTTTCGAATAGGAAGGAGGCAATCTTGGATATCCACTCGCAGGTAGAAATCATCGAAGTCGAATCTAGTTCGGAAATAGGCCCCCTTGATGGCGTCACTTTCTGCATCACTGGTGCACTGAGCCGCCCAAGGAAGGAAATCGCACTTTCAATCAAGTCTCAAGGTGCAAAGGTCGTCTCGTCCGTTTCAAGCAAACTTGACTACCTTGTGGCAGGCGAGTCCGCGGGCTCGAAGCTAGAAAAGGCCAATAGACTCGGCGTGAGAGTAGTTTCTGAGACCGAACTTGATACTATTATTGGTGGTGGAATACTGCCAGACCTCCCAGAAGAGAGACAGTCCACATTAGGGGAATTCTAACCGTACATCCCGCTTGGAACACTCTCACTATCCTGTGGCGGATTAAGGTGAACCGCCATCATTTCCCTTATCTGGCCCTCAATCCTCTGANCTTCCTCGTGAAGGGGCTCAGGATCGAGCTTTACTGCAGGAAGAAGACCGTCCATGCATGAAATAATTCTAGCCGCTGCCCGAGCATCGGGAATAACACCTTGACCAATTTCACCATCCGCCTCTGCTAGGATTGACATAGCTTCAACCCCNCTCCTCCTACATTCACCCATCATNACCCCNGTCATTCCTCCNACCACACCTTGCTTCAGAAGTGGCACACCAACCTGCTCTAGCAATTTATGNGAGGAATCTGTTGACCCTATTCCAAGCATAGAGTCCATGCTCTCATCATCATCGAAGATGCTGTGCTTGCTATCAACTCCATGAGCGAAAGAGTCAACGATAATCGTGGACCCAACCCCAGAGCTCACNACCCAATCGATNATTCCNGAAGATAATGGTAGATTCAACTCACTTGGAACTTGTATTTCCGAAGCTATCAGAACAACTTTGTCACATTGATCCATATTGCAGATAGGATCGCCTGCGTAGAATCTTACTGGTGGGAGAGGCTTACCGTCTTGAACCAAACAAACTGGAGGAAGGTTGGGATGACGAACGCCGCCAACCAATTGCAGCTCAAGCTTTTCGACNAGGTAATGAGCCACAATACTGCTGACAAAACCGACAGAAGGAAAGCAAGTAACTAGCAATGCCCCAGTAGCATCGATCNCATCATCCACATCGACTGTCGGTACCCCTGTCATGAGGTGCAGTGAATGGCCAATGCTGTTAATCGTTGCCACCCATCCCATCAACTAGGTAGTAGTATGCCAGCTTCGAGCAACAAATACTCCTCATCCTCCCATCAACTGTCGCCATCTTCTTGGAATAGGTTCGAGGAATGCCCAAGGAAGTANTGGCTTTCTCGCCAGGGCCTGCCAAAGAAATCAGGAATGGCGGCCTCGCTAGGNAGTGCCGTACATGATTCACTAGAGGATTTATGCAACCTTAATCTCTCAAGCATCGGAAATCTCAGAAATGGGTGGTTAATGGAATCACTGGAAGAGACACTGAGGAGTAATTGGAAATCAGAAAGGGAAAATTTCCTTTCCTCCCCCAGACATCCAAGATGGAAAGAAGATATGTTTCCCAAGGCCCTTGCAGGCTTGGTCGGTGCAACCAAATTACTTCTCACAAAGGCAAGAGTGGACTCAGTGGACCCATCCTCGACTACACATGAAGAATGGGAGAGAGTCCAGTCAATTGTGGTAGCCACGGAGGCTACGCTTTCCTCTGATTGCGATAGGCTAATCGGGAGACTTGATCTTTTACTAATCGATCCAATTTCTCAAAGTCCAGATGATTGGATAGTTGTCGATTTAAAGACGGGCAATCCACCAAAATCAGAGCTCAGTGAAAAGGTCTCACGTCAACTAAGCCTATATCGAGATCTTGTCAGAATCACCTTTCCAAAGGCTTCCATCGAGCAAGCCGAGGCATGGTACTCCGCAAATATGACAATCTACCCAGTAGAAGATCACTCGGTTCTCAATGAAGCGTTTGAGGCTTGGGAGCAAACAAAACCAACAATAGAAGCTCTACCGGCATCCCCCTCCGAGGCATCATGTGCATTCTGCGAGTGGAAGGCGTGGTGCCCATCATGGTGGGCCGGCCGCAGAGACGGTACAGTGCCTCCAGGACCATTGTTCAGAGACGAAGTGGTCAGGCTAATACGCATTGATGAAGAGTCAGGTGCCGCACTATTCGAGCGAGCCCCCCCAATCGGAGAAGAGGGCGAATTGGCGCACTCTGATCACAGGTTCGGAGCAATAATCAAAGACTCAGCACTCGAACAAATTAGGATGATCGACTCAAAAAACAATGGAAAGCCCCTGTTCATAGGCAGCTGCAGGGTAAGTGGAAGTGTGATGCATTTGGGCGACTGGTCCGAGATAATACCATGGGAGCCACTGTTAAGCTCAGCCTCATAGACATGATAGGAAATCTTCGATTTCGCAATCAAATCGATCGGGATAGGCGGTCATTATCCTCCATAGAAGCAACATAGTCGCTCCCGCATCCGACTGAGCATCATGGAAGCTTTCTACGGCGATTCCGAATCTATCACACAAGTCAACCAGCCTGTGCCTCCCCGGAATCTGAAAGCTTCTCGAAATTACCAATGTATCCAATATAGCAAGTGGAGTAGGAGCCTCCACGCCTATCCTTAGGCACTCCATTTCAAGAAATCTCCAATCGAAATCAATCACATTGTGACCCACTAATACAGAACCCTCAATCAATTCAAATACCCCATCATGGTGTTTTTTCCATTCACCTTTCCCCTTGACATCAGAGTTCGAAATTCCATGAACCTTTGAGGCATCGGACGGGATATCGATTCCCGGGTCAACCAATGACTGCACCCTGATGTGCGAACCATCTTCATCGCTCCCAACCAATGCATATTGCACAATCCGGTCGACTCTATGGTTGAATCCAGTAGTTTCCAGATCGAAACCCAGTACACGCTTCCCTGAGAGCATCCCGCTGACCATGCCACTACCCAAGCAGCCGGCACCATCAACTATACCAATGCCATGATCAGCAGCATTTTCACCCAACATACCTATAGGATGGAAATATTGCACGGAATCAATGGCAGATATCCAAAAGCGGGCATCGCTTATTGCAATCCTTCTCTTTCTAACCCAAGCAATGGCTGGCTGCTCTGGAATGGGCCCAGGAAATCCCAATGCCAGCATCGACTCCGACTCGGAATTGGTCAATGTCGGGTCTGTTGTAAACTTCGACGCACGCGCGTCTACAAGCCCTGACCCAACAATCATTGACGACTATACTTGGGACTTTGGGGACGGAACGATCAGAACCACGAAGCAAGGACTAATTAGCCACATCTTCGAAGAACCAGGAACCTACAGCGTCATGGTCACTGTGACAAATGATGAGGGCGGATCAGACTCTGCAGACATCAGTATTTTCGTCAATGCACTTCCCGAAGTAAAACTCGAAATTCCAGATTTCGTGAGAACCGGCGAAATTGCCAGTCTAGATGCGAGCAAATCTACAGATTTCGAGAACGGTATTTTGTCCTTTAGCTGGGATTTCGACTCTAATTCAGATGCTGACGGAGACGGAGACCCCAGGAACGATGAATATCAGACAGGCCCAATCGCTGAGGTTTCGTTCAACTCATCAGGTAACCATAGCGGAGCAGTAACTGTAACAGATGATAATGGCGGGTCCAAAGTCGTCGTCTGGACGCTAAGGGTGGTGGAACGTTCCTTCATGATTGTGTGGGAGCAGAAATACGTCAATTACCAATGGTCCGGGTACTTGGAGCAGGGTGCGTCAAGAGAGATTTCACAAACTCCAGGAGAAGGTGCAAGAATAATCGACGTCTCAGCCACTCTGACTCTAGATAGAGAACTGCTGCCCATTCAATGGCCGGAAGATAACTTCACCCTATTTGTGGCGGTTCCAACCTCTGGTTGGTCAACAAGCATCGTTACATCTCAGGAAAACATCACCGAAAACTCCACGGCCATTATAGAAAGATCGGCGATGAACTCAATTCCACAATCCGGCTACACAGTTTATGCCGAATCAAAGGAAGAACTTGAGGCGAGCCTCCTGAACGATCCAGATAACAGGTTTGGAAAAGGAGAATGGAGATGGACAGTAACGGCCACCGAATGCGACCCAGATTTCCCGATAGACCAGATTGACCCCGATGAAGGAAATGGTTGGCAACTGGAAGTCCAGTTCTTAGTCGCGATACTTCGGATTAGCGAGGTAGGAGTCTGACTAATCCACGGTGCGAAGGACTTTCATACACCTCTTCATGGGGGGAGCATGGTCAGGTCCATCGAGATCACGAAGGTCACAATTCGCGATCGACTAGTTGTCGATGCCAGCGTAGTCATGTCCAACCCTCAAGACTTCGACTTTTCCCCTAGGGCGAGCTTGGATGGCAGCACCCTCGCGATTCAAAATGATGGCGAGGAAACTGACTCAGCAACCACGGAACTCGACTCGGAACAAACAACCCGCGCTGAGATGGATAGAATGTTGGAGCTAAGGGTCAAATTCTCCGTCGAGGGAATGCACGGCGTCCTGTTGCACAAGACCAAGAACGTCAAAGACGGTCCGAACTCGAAGAAGCTAGCCGAGCCTAGGTGGAAGACTATCCTACCATTGACTATGTGATTGCACAAACCGTCTAGATTAAGCGGGGGGATGCGGTCCAAAACCCACTGGACCCATAGTGTAGCTTGGATATCACACGAGCTTGCGGAGCTTGTAACCCGTGTTCGAATCGCGGTGGGTCCGCCATCTTTTCCATCCGACCGATTCAATAGAGATGGGCTCTTTCGCAATGCAGGACCCATAGTGTAGCCTGGATATCACTCTAGCCTCCGGAGCTGGAAACCCGTGTTCGAATCGCGGTGGGTCCGCCAACCGATACCCACTCAATGCGAAAAGATACCTTACGAGTTAGATTCAAGCCAAATCCCAAAGACGAACACCCATGGCATTCGTCTCTGAGAGGAGGGTAGACTTCCCAATGGTGGATCTAGCTCGGATCGTCTACTATCCGCGTTTTTGGGATATGGCCCATAGGTTCTATGAGGAATCTTGGGAGTTCTCTTGTGGAATGCACTATAATGAGATTCTATCAGATAGGAACATCGCATTCCCACTCGTTCACAGTGACGCTACATTTCTGCACCCGATATCCTATGGGGAAACCGTTCAGTGTACCCTGACGGTCACCTCTATTGGGGAGACCTCAATTTGCTGGCACTATGAATTTAGGAATCAGAACGGAGAACTCTGCTGGACTGCAGATCAAGTAACAGTATGTACCGATATGATGAATGTGAAAAAAAAGATCCCAGTTCCTCAGTGGATGAGGGACGGGCTAGCAAAGATGACAGCTTAGAATTACTCTCTGGGCCACTTCTTTGTTAGCGCCTTTGTTAGAGAATCGTCCATCGTCGCATCCCACCAGTTCGCATCTCTCCAAACAGCATATTTGCCCCTAATTCCTCGCATGTCAGCCCCATCAAGCCTCGCGCCCTGCAAATTGGAAAGCCCCAGTCTGGCCTTTATCAGCCTCGCTCCCCTCAAGTCGGCCCCATCCAATGCTGCTTTCATCAAATTGGCTTCCCTGAGGGAAGCATTCCTAAGATCGGCCCCCGATAGATCAGCCCCCTCCAAATCAGCCCTATCCAGAACGGCCCTCCTTAGGTTGGCACCCGAAAGATCCACCCCTCTGAGATCCTTTCCAATGTGGGATGTGAATGACCAATCCAGCTCTTCTTCAGACAAAATTTCACCTACTTAGGGAAAGACGATCCAAGTGGTCCCTTCCAGCCTCAGTCAGGACAACGTAACCATTCCTTCTGGGTCGCCGGCGGGGGAACTCCAATAGTGGGGCGCCACCACTCGTCGGGTTCCCCTGTAGCATTCTAGAAATATAGAGTGAAACGTTCCAGCTCTTAACCGTCTTCTTCTTCCATTTCTTGGTTTCCACTATCAGCCTCCGCAATTCTCTCGGCTGAGTGTGACCCTCCTTCTCTACCGACCTCAAATACTGAATAGCCGCTAAAATCACGTCCGCTTTCTTCTCAATTCCACATGAGTCCAGAAGCCTAGCGAAAGAAGACCCCCTGTCCGGGAATCCGCTGCTCCTTATCGCCTCGAGAGATTTTTCCACAGCCTCCTGGCGAGCTATCCTAACCCTGGAAAGCGTTGAAGACCAAGTATCCTGGGGCGTTATCTTCAGCCATCGGTCATTCGCCTCCTTAGTATAATCAGCTAGGCTAAGCCTCTGCGATCCGAGCACAAGAAAAAGGTCTCCAGTCCTATCCAGATTCCCCTGGCCCATAGTTACCCCCCGACGACCTCACTTATCAGGTTAATTTTCTTGGAATTTAGTTTACATGTTTGCAAATCCATCAATCAGTGAATTTGAAAGAGCACCTACTAGAGCGCGACCCGTGACAGATGAATTGAGCGGCGCCTACCCATTGGTCCTTCACACGGAAGCAGACCCGACAAACCTAGGGGGCACGGCAGTTTGTGGGTTCTCCACCGTAGGATCTGTGGGTGTAATAGCCACCTCTCATTTAATCACCTCACTAAACCTAGATCCAATGGGCACGGTTCTCCATCCTGAGTTCCCAGCAGTCGCCTTGATTCATGACTCTGTTCCAAAGCATCCAGTACGAGTCTACCAAGGCGAAGAGCTGGGAGTATTCACTTCCGAGATACAGTTCCCAGGCGAACATGACGTATATTTTGCGAATACAGTTCTCGAGTGGTTCACCAAAGGGGGTTTCGATAGGCTGATAGTAATCGACGGAGTAGTCAGCAATGACCTCGGTATCAAAGAAGAGAGTGAGCTATGGGGCGTCTCTTCAACAAAAAAAGGACGTGAGCTACTGGCCAGCTCCGAAGTTCAGGTGATCAAGCAAGGAATAGTAACTGGTATTGCAGGGTATCTTATAGCCGAGGGTGAAAGAAGGGGCCTAGACGTAACCGCACTCTTGGCAGAGTGCAATCCGATGTATCCCGATGCAAGAGCTGCCATGATCGCGATCGAGGGCTTAAGCAACATAATCGACAAGGAAATTCCCATTGATGGACTGCTTGAAGATGCAAGAAATATAGAGGAAAAGGTCAGAGAGGCCTTCGAGAGAGCCCAAGCTACCGCATTACCCCCTCCTACGGGCGATGAGGACGATGTACCGATGGTCAACTAATCAGTAGAATGGGTTTGTCCCTTCTGAGTGCTCAGTCAGGTCGACAACCTCTGAGATTCCAGGGACTCCCTCGGTAATCATGACCTCGACTCCCTGCTTTAGCGTTACATCCACCATGCCGCAGCCTTGACAGCCGCCACCGAATTCAATCATCGCCTTTTCACCCTCCACGCCAACTAGATTGACATGGCCACCATGGGATGCAACTACAGGGTTTACCTGCTCGGCAATTATCTCGGCCACTGCCTTTGAAACGTCGTCAATCCACAGCGGATTGGGATTCTCAAAGCTGAACCCACCACCCATCAACGTCTCTTTGTAATCCAAAACAGTTCCCTCCAAGTAGGGTACGCTCCTAGGACCAACCACCACGGTCATTCCGTCAATTTCGAACTCCTCAGAATCATCAGATGCATCATTCTTATCGATAAGCTGCAAGTCATAGTGGAATCCCTTGGGCCCTCTTCCAACGATATCTACCTTGAGCACGGTCGTACCTCCTTCATCAGCCTGACTAGCGAACTGATCTAGCATTTCCCTGGCTTTCTCTGTTATCTCAAGCATCTCTAACAATATTGCCATGCATGGAACATTATTGAACCATTGTATCGCCAAACTCTTCATTGGTCACCCCATCGTGACTGCATGATAGAGGATGAACTGGGCAGACCACTCAGGGATCTTCGTATCTCAGTCACTGATAGATGCAATTTCAGATGCCGCTACTGTATGCCAAGGGAGAGATTTGGAGAAGACCACACATTTCTTCCAAAAAGGGCGCTTCTGTCCTTTGACCAGATAGAGAGGGTGGTGAGGGCATGCATCCCCCTGGGGCTCAACAAGGTTAGGATCACAGGGGGGGAACCACTACTCAGGCCGAAACTCCCAGATCTCTGCGCTGGACTTTCGGGATTGGGAATAGAGTTAGCATTGACCACCAACGCCTCCTTGCTAAAATCCCAAGCCAAGGAACTAGCTTCTTCAGGTCTGGACAGGGTGACAGTAAGCCTTGACGCGCTTGATCCGAAGCTGTTCCAGGAAATGACAGACGGTGCAATTCCCGTCGAAGCAGTTCTTGAGGGGATAGAGTCGGCGGTCGAGCACAATCTTGGTCCCGTCAAGGTCAACTGCGTAGTCCAAAGAGGAGTCAATGAGTCAGAAGTTCCAGACTTGGTTAGTCACTTCAGAGGAACAGGGGTAATTGTACGGTTCATTGAGTTCATGGACGTCGGTAGGACAAATGGATGGCTCCGTAGTCAGGTTCTTCCATCTGAAAGCCTGCTTGCATACCTCCAGCGCGACTTCGACCTTATACCGGTTGAGCCCGCCTCGCCTCATGAAGTAGCGACCCGATGGGCACATTCAGACGGTTCCGGTGAAATAGGGTTCATTTCTTCAGTCTCCAGCCCATTTTGCGGAGACTGCGTGCGTGCCAGGCTCTCAGCGGACGGCCACCTTTTCACTTGTCTTTTCGCATCCGGAGGCCATGACCTGAGGGCGATAATCCACAGTGACTGCCATGTAGACGAGATTACGGATGCTATTGCGGCCGTTTGGAGCAGGAGGGATGACAAATATAGCGAAATCAGATCCTCGAAAACCAAGTCTCTGCCTAGGATAGAGATGTCCTACATTGGCGGCTGAAGTGAAAAGGCCGCCTCCCCGATGTCATCCCAAGGTGCATCAGTCCTGAATGCGGGCCTTCCGTAGTTAGCCAATCCCGCCCGGTACCCAGCCTCCCTTAGCAAGGAGGCCATCCTTTTCGGACTAGGAGGCGCGCCAATTCCCAACCAAGAAGCCAGATCGTCTACAACCACAAGATGATTTGCATCAATTACTCCCGACTCATCGCTAATGTTTCCAACGCTATTCGCGATTTGCCTTCGTGCAACCATGATTTCCCGACTGCCCCATTCCAATTGTTCAGTAACGGAACCTTCCCTAGGCCCACAAATTTCCAAGGCCCTATCCACTGTCATACTGGACATCGCCTCACTACAGCCAATTTGCCCAACCCACATTGGTCCAGAGATTCTCTTATCTGACCTATCTACGGGGTAGTCGAATGGCAATAAGCAGCTCATGGGCTCAACGAGCTCCGAGACACCATGATGCAAACCAGATCCTATCGAAGCGCCAAGCTCGTCTACCGAAGGAGAATGAACCCTCCATCCAATGTTTTCCTCAACCGAGTTAGCACCCTCTAGGCTCTTCCTTACTCTGACCGACACCCTGAGGTGATGCGAGTCCCATACTGACAGAAGAGGGGAGATGCACCTACCGTGTCTTGCCGCAGTCCTGGCAACCACTGCAAGTAGCACCCTTAGGCCCGAATCATGGGCCAGGCAGTCCGTTCTAACTCTGGCCCCGTACCTCCTGAGGAGTGGCTTCTTGGAAGAACCAGTCAAGGCGGCGGAATCGGTGGCACTGACCTCAATTACAGCGCTTCTAGCCAGTGATTGCATGGCCGAGTCTAGGAATGGGATCGGCGTTCCAAATGGGTCCAAGTCAACCCAGTGCCTTCCGCTATCAAGAACCACTCTTCGAAGGTCCCCTACCACGGGCTCAAGACTCCCATTTCCATGCTCTGGAGGGTACATTTCATGAGATTTCATCGCCCAAGAAAGTGAGACAGGATCCAAGTCTACCAAAGTGGCGCTAATTCTTGCGGACATCTCAGCGGGCAGCTCGTTAATCCACCTCCTCGCTCTAATGCCCGTGGCACAAAGCCCGTCGAGGGCGTAAATCGTGCCATCTCCCAGGATGCCCCTGTCCAAAATATGCCCAAGAAGCAGGACGCTTCTAGTTCTGTTTCCAGACATTGCAGGATTGTAGAATGCAACCCCCGACTTTTTCGTCCTTGGCCCCAGAGCACGACTCTCGGCCCCTTCAATCAGTCGAATACGAGTCCTGCCTTCTAGATGGAGTAAACCAGGCCAGCCATCGGGGCTGCTATCGTCCATGAAACGGGAAGAAGATTCCGACAAAAACCCCCCTCAAAGAAAATTAGTACGTCGTGTAGCAGACTTCCGAGTTTGAGTGAGTCACCACCCTCCCCTCGTTAGTGACTGTACCAACAATTCTGGAGCCAGGCAATCTCTCTCCAAGCCAGTCCGCAATCGCAGCAGAGTCCTCCGAACTAACCGCAATTACCATTCCCATTCCCATGTTGAAAGTTCTGTGCATCTCCAAACTGGAGACTCCCCCAACATCTGCAATCCATTCAAACTCGGGTTGGACGGGCAGCGGATCGCTAATTTCCCAGCCCAGGCTATCATGCAGCCGGAGAAGGTTGGAAAGCCCACCTCCAGTAATGTGGGCCACCCCCTTTATCGCTTCCTCGTTGCACACGCCACCTTCGCCCCTCGCCTCTAGAAACAGATCAACAACAGGGTCAACGTAGATTCTGGTTGGGTTCAGAATCACCTCTCCTAGCGTAACTTCGCCCTTCGAGTCTGGAAATCGCTCAATTTCCCTAGAGTCGTGGCTTGAGTCAAAGGGACAGGGCTCCAGTAGTGAGCAGCCCGAGCGATCCAGAACCGCCCTAACCAATGAGAATCCGTTTGAGTGGATTCCGCTGCTGGGAAGGCCGATCAGACTATCGCCATCCTCCAGACTATCCCCTGTGATGCTCATTCCTCTGGGGAACCAGCCCAGTGCCGTCCCAGAAAGGTCCAGTTCCTTGACGATTCCCGGGAGGGTCGCCGTCTCTCCGCCAGCTAGGGTGGTCCTGGATCGGGAGCAGCCCACTGAAAGGGAGGCCCCCAGTATCGCATGTGTCCCCTCATCGGTTTCAGGAACCGCAATGTAGTCCACAAACGCCAAAGGCTCCGCCCCTACACAAATGAGATCGTTGACGCTCATTGCCACGCAATCTACCCCGACCCCTTCCAGCCTGCCAAGCCTGTTTGCAATCTGAAGTTTAGAACCAACCCCGTCAGTGGCCATCACCAGGCAGCTATCGCCAAATTCGATAACCCCCCCAAAGCCCCCTGGCAGCGGGACAGACGCACCAAGACTTCCAGCGGGCCTCCCCTCGTACGTTATGGCGCCTACCAGGCTCCTCACGGCCTCGCTTTCCTTCTCTATGTCTACCCCACTACTAGCGTAGTCCATCTCCTCACCACATGCTACCGAGTGGAACCAATCCCTTCATTGTCTCGGAAAGAAAGCAAACTCCTCAGAGTGGAAACTCTGGATAAATACCACCCTTTTCCTTGCTTCTTTTAAATACTACAAAATAAATAACATATATAACTGCCATGTCTCACGCAAAGGATGGTAGTGTTTACCATGAAGAGTAAGAAGATGACTGCAATGATGATCACCGTCAGTATGCTTGCGGCTGCGTTCGCAGGATGCCTCGGTGGAGATGATGANAAGACGACTGTAAAGATCGGCTTCCTGAACCCAATCACCGGGCCCCTGGAGCCTGACGCTCCAGGATTTACCTGGGGAGCTCAAGAAGCCATCAAGGATCTGAACGCAATGTACGACGACTACGAGTTCGAGCTCGTAGAGCTCGACTCAGGATGCGATGGCGCCGTAGCCGGCCCTGCCGCAACCACCCTAGTCGACTCCGGCGTAGTTGCCGTAGCCGGTGCTGCATGCTCCGGCGCCTCGATGGGCGCCAACGCTGTGCTATCCGCTGCCAGCATCCCAATGATTTCGTACGCAAGCACCAACCCGGGCCTCAGCGACGCAACCGCGTACCCGCTGTTCTACCGTGTTGTCCCAAGCGACGCNATCCAGGGACCAGCCGGCGCTGATGCCATGNCAGATGCAGGTCTGGATGCTACTGGCCTAGCCATTATGCACATGACCAACGACTACGGCTCAGGCCTAGCNGACGCGATCGGCGCTGCTTGGAACGCAACTTCCGGCAACTCGCTGTGCTCGTTCGGCATGGTTGGGTACGANGAGACGACGACTGANTTCAGCGCTCAGGCTGCATCGCTAGCCGCTGCAACTGACTGCACTGGCGTCTACCTGTCCTCGTACATCACCGACGCTGCTGCTATCCTAGAGGCACTCGATGAGGCAGGATTCACCGGCCACGTGTTCGCCGGTGACGGACCAGCGGGAGTCGGGCTCTATGATAAGCTGACAGACAACACCCTGGCAACCAACATGACCGTTACCGCACCTCGAGCAGGCACCACATACGGTGACTTCGAGGCACGATACGATGCCAACGCGGCAGAAGTGGGAAGCATCAAGACATACGTCCTGACCACCTACGACGCCGTCATGATCATCGGAAAGGCCGCAGCAATGGACGGAGCNATCAACGNCAACATCAAGTCGACCGGNACCAACTACGAGGGAGCATCTGGAATGCACTCGTTCCTGGACAACGGNGACGTGGGCGGAGACGGCTACGACATCTGCACCTACGACGGTGCTGGTGCCTACACCTGCACGAAGTACTGGACCGCCGCTGGCGGAGTCCAGGCCTCGTCCTGATTCAGAGAAAAGCCTCTGATTGACGAAAAGCGCTGCGGCGGCCCCTCATGGGCTGCCGCAGCGCCCCAATTTCACAACCGACTCGTCGCCTTTATCGTGAGACATCCCACCGAGAGGACGGGGGGCGTATATGGCAGACAGTTCATTAGTCGAGAGTTGGCGATCACTCCCAAGGGGTTCACGAAGGCTTGCTTTAACGCTGATAATTGCGTTNGATGCTTGCATGGGCCTTCTATGGGGCTTTGGACTGCTTAACTTGGTAGACGCNCTTCTATTGGGCAACCTACCAACTGACATGGTCTGGCTTTTACAGACCTTGCAGCTCATTTGCATGGGNTTCTCGATGGTGAAGATATTCTTCGACGACNTNCCTAGTGGGCGATTGCGGAACGTCCTAGTATTCTCTTCCCCGGTATTCCTAATTGCCCACGTATTATTCTCTCTCCATGTTCTACTGCTTGGTCTGGGCCTCAGTGCCTCGATACCATTCAATCTAGCCGGCTTGGGAACAGACACGCTGACCTGGTCTTCCACATACCTAGCGATTGCCGTGGGCTGCACTCTAACCTACAGTGTCCAGAGGTACGGAAACTTCGCCCAGAGTGAGTACTTCATGCTGGGGATGTACGTGGGAGTCGCCGTCATGTGGTCCGAATGGCTGTTCCCCCTTCACATCGCTCCAGCCGATGGAACGCTTGTATGGTCGATTCTGATCTTTACCATCATAGGCGCCTTCATCCTAACAGGGCTTGCGGGCATAATCATCGATCGACTGGTCTTCAAGGGATTCAGGGACAGTAGGTCATCCGCCGATGTCATGATGATCGCCTCACTCGGGGTTGCTCTGGTCCTACGTTCGCTAGTCTACCTTCGCTTCGGGGGCAACTCGAAGCGTCTGGTACCAGATGCAGACTGGATGNTCGGGGATGAGCAGGGCTTCNAGCTCCCGTCAAAATTACTTAGTNTCAACATCGGTGACTTTTCCGAGCCTTCTTTCATTCAAGTTGAGCCGACGACANTGAACTACGCTTACAACAACGCCTTCCTGCCAATAATCTCTTTCTCTTCCGTTATATTGCTTCTAATCATCCTTTCTCGAACCCGTCTGGGCAGAAGGATGCGCGCGGTCGCCGACAATCCCGAACTGGCCGCAAGCAGCGGTATCAACGTCGAACGAGTCCAGTTGGTAAGTGCCTTCCTGTCCGCGGGAATATCTGGAGTAGGCGGGGCCATCTTTGGCATCACAGTCCTATTCAGCCCACAGACCGCCTTCACACTGCTCCTCCCTGCTTTCGCCGTAATTGTTCTTGGAACAATCGGATCCGTCCCCGGCGCAATTGTCGCCTCACTTATGATTGGCTTCGTACGGGCATTCTCGTCGCCCGTGCTAATGNNNNTCGGCAATCCTCTTGACAGGACCAATTACCAAGCCCTATCGGCAGTGATGCCATACGTCATNATAGTGGCCATACTGATGATTATGCCACAGGGCATTGGTCACGCCTATGACAAGTGGAAGATAGAACGNCTCAGAAGGCGTGCAGAGTCCCCTTCTGAGCCCGATGACAGAGTTTCAGCGATGTTGGGNTTGACGTTCGGCTGGATCGGNGCCCATCACTTTCACCAGCGTCGTTCCGCCAGGGGCTTCTCTATGATGCTGGTCACCTCTCTAGCCTTCGCCATCAACAAGGTAACCTCCTTCATGAGGGCAAACTCCTTCGTAGGTCAGGAAGTCTCCGAAGCCCCTGAAATTCCAGAGGGGATGAGCCCCTCATTGTACCCAGAATGGGCAAGCGAGCCCTCTTTGCACACTGAATGGGTTAGTCTGGTACATTCCGAACAGGCAATGCTCTCCACCCTAGGAACACTTGGCGATCTGATTTGGCCCCTCGTTCCCTTGTTGATCTATGGATTCGCACTTTACGAGTCCCTGCTTCTAATGCAACGGCGCTATACAGACCCGCTAGAGAAGACAACTCTCCGGATTAACGAGCTCATTGAAAGGGCACTCACAGCAATCAGGGGGACTTTCGCCGAGACCTCCTCGCTTCTCACATCAGCTTCGGACCGGTATACTTCCCTCCAGGACAGAGTAGCAGCTTCGGTTAGCTCCGGAAGTGACGGAATATCAGAGAGGATTCAGCGAGCGTCCTCATCATTCTACGAAAGGGTCGGTGCAGCAGAATATGGACGCTACTCCGAGAAAGGCTCCAAGGCACTCTTCTGGGTATTCCTAGCAAGCCTACTCATGGTGGTAATATGGCTTCCTGTGCCCAATACCAGTAATGCTCTGTTCATCAAATCTCTCCAGGTATCGAATTTGGTCACCACCCTGACTATATTCCTAATTCTGGCACTCTCGCTCAACCTGCATACGGGCGTAACTGGATTGTTGAACTTCGGCGTGATCTTCTTCGCCGGAGTCGGTGCGATTACCGTAGGGATACTCACTGCCCCAAAGGAGCTATTTGGGTACGGCTGGCCAGTGCTGCCCGCCCTGATTGCTGCAATGGCAGTTGGGGCAGTCTTCGGCTGGCTCCTAGCATACCCAACTGCAAGACTACGTAGTGACTATTTTGCAATCATAACCATCTCTCTTGGAGAGATCGTCAGGATACTGCTAATGGGCGAGCCACTACTCAGGGCTGGNGGTAACAAATCAGCAATCGGGGTGCAGAGGTACAAGCTTCCACTGCAGGAGTGGTGGTTCTGCGGCAGCGACGTGCCAATCGACAGCTCTACCGGGGAAAAGATGTCCCCAATCATGTGCTCTAACACACCCGACATGGGCAGCGCTGCCGAGATAGCCGGNGAGNTCCTGATGCTCGGCCAGCCCGCTCCTTACCTGATGCTACTTGCCATCATCGGCGTCATTGCGGCAGCTGCATTCTGGAAACTCCTAGACTTATTGTATGCTTCACCCTGGGGAAGGATCCTTCGTTCGATTAGAGAGGACGAGCAAGTAGCACAACACCATGGGCACGATATCCTCACTCACAAGGCCGCTAGCCTCGCATTGGGGGCTGCTATCGCAGCCTTCGCNGGTGCCCTCTGGGCATGGAAGATGAACGGCTTCCAACCCAGTTGGATGGCCCCCTCAAAGACAACNTTCTATGTCTGGGCCGCATTCATCATCGGAGGAGCTGCAAACAACAGAGGGATGCTGATCGGCGCGCTGATCATCACACTCACAGACTTCTTCTTCAACGTCCTAGTCGCTGCCCAAGGAAGCTCAACCCTACCGCTTGTCGGCGTCGCCAATGGCATCGACACAACGTTCTCATGGATCATCCAAGAACCCTTCCAAGCGGCAATACTACTGCTCATCATCGCGCTTTTCGCATCTGTATTCCGAATCAAGTCCATTGCGGAGTCTTCGGCCTGGTTCTCACTCACCCTCATCATCTGCGCCTTAATTTTCGATGAGAGGTCTATTGACTACGTCTTCCCCGAGATCCTCGGCGGAGTAAGGACCCAGATGGCNTATGTCAAAGTGATGCTAATCGGCCTCCTCATAGTCTCGTCACTGAAGTTCAANGCACACGGNCTCCTTCCAGAGATCCCATACAGGCCNGATAGACCAAAGGGGGCAGACTCGGAATGACCACCGTCCTCAAAGTGACTGACCTCAGGATGGAGTTCGGCGGCCTAGTCGCTGTCAAGGACGTTTCCTTCGAGGTCGAATCCGGCGAGTTCGTTGGCCTTATCGGACCCAATGGGTGCGGCAAGTCAACGACATTCAACTGCATCAGCGGACTTCTGAATCAGACCGCAGGACACATAGAGATCTTTGGACAAGACGCGTCCAACCTGAGACCAGACCAGATTCAGAGACTTGGCATGACTCGAACGTTCCAACACACTAGGCTTTGGAGGGAGATGACGGTAATAGAGAACCTCATGGTCCCCCCTAGGGACCAATTCAAGCCCAGCATCCTTGAATCACTGAGACTAGGGAGGAATAACGAGCCAGAAATTGCGAGACTATCCAAGGCCTTCGAAACCCTTGACCAGCTCGAGGTCCCCCACATGGCACACAACCTTACCAGCGAGCTTTCTGGCGGTCAGAGCAAGTTGGTTGACATAGGCAGGTCAATGATGGGCGACCCCGAGCTTCTTCTCCTGGACGAGCCAGTCGCAGGTGTGGCCGGGCCACTCGCAATGAAGATATTCTCCAGCCTTAGGAAAGCAGTAAACGAAACGGGAATCTCAGTCTTGATCATCGAGCACAACATGGACTTCATCCTTAGGCAAGGAGTAGATAGGATCATCGTCATGAATGAGGGGGAGGTTCTGATGGTCGGGACCCCCGACGAGGTTCGCTCCAATCGTGAAGTGATCGAGGCTTACTTGGGCTCGGCAGGGGTAGAGGGAGAGGAGGATTAATGCCACGAGTTCTTGAAGTCTCAAGCCTAGAGGGCGGGTACGGCTCCGTTCAGATATTGTATGGCATAGACCTGCATGTCGACGAGGGCGAGTTCGTTACAGTGATAGGACCAAATGGCTGCGGAAAATCTACATTCATCAAGACAATATTCGGAATCGCAACATTCTACGGAGGCAATGTCCGTTACAGGNATCAGGACATCGCAGGGCTCAGAACAGATCAGTTAGTTAACATGGGAATTGCATATGTCCCCCAGGTGAACAACGTTTTCCCGTCGCTTTCCGTCGAGGAAAACCTACAGATGGGCGGGAACCTGCTCTCGACAAACCTCCTGAAGGAGAGGATTGAGCGCGCACTCGACATGTTCCCAGACCTACGATCGAGAGAGCACGACCTCGCTGCATCCCTTTCTGGCGGCGAGAGACAGATGCTCGCAATCTCCAGAGCATTGATCTCCGATCCAAAATTCCTCCTTCTTGACGAGCCCACAGCAGCCTTGTCACCCCTTTACCAGCAGCAGATCATCGAGAGGATAGACGCACTCAGAGAAGACGGCATCACCGTCTTGATAGTCGAGCAGAATGCAAGATTAAGCCTAGCCAGATCAGATAGGGGNTACATNATGGCAAACGGCAAGGTAGTCCACACAGGCCCAGCCGATCACATCCTAACAGACCCGGAGATTGGGCAATATTTCCTCGGTACTCACGATGACTAGCCAGATAGGCACATTTCAACAGCACCGGGCACAATATCTAGTGAGTCGGCCAGCCTGTGACCATCCACCACTTCAATGAGTTCGACTTCCGGATTCGATGAAGNCACTTCCCTGGAGTTNNCTATCGGAACAACTTCGTCATTGATGCCATGGATTATGACAGTTCTGTGCCTTATCTCCGGCCATCCCATTTCTATGGCGTCTTGCATGAAGGACCACTCCAGAATTACTTCATCTTCCCAATCGGGGGGTTGGAAAGTTCGATGTCCATTTTCCTCCCACCGATCCATCTCTTCCGGCCCGACGCTTTCAGATAATGTGTCATATACTCCGAATGCAGGTGCAAGCAGTACCAATCGCAAATCCAAGCCATCCATGCGCGACGCGGCATTAGCTATNGCCAAGGCGCCGAATGACGACCCNATCAGTACNTCGAAAGGCCCCTCCTCCTCTATCGAGTCGACAATCGCCCTTTCTTGGTCCTTGATCGACCATCCATATCTTCGCATATCACANGCAAACACGTCCCATTTGCAGACNTCCTTCAGATAATTGGGCTTGGAGCCCCCAGGACTGCTCCACAANCCATGAGCGAAAAGAACCCGCATATCACAACCCTCCTGCAAGCACCCTGATGCGCTCAATCAATAACAATTCGTCGGGATCAANNCGCTGCTCGCAATCTTCAATAGAGCTCAATGCCAACTCCACTAGATTGATCGCATCTTCATTTCGACCTTCAATACATGCCAATATGGCCTTATCAATTTTTGAATAAGCGTCAAAGTAGGGGATGCCCGACTCCCATTCCTGATCATCCCTCTTCAAGATGAGCGCAGCCTCGTCATATTTCCCGATTAGGAACTTGACCGTGCCCAGGTTCCTCCTCTCTTCTAGCTCCATTTCATGGGAACCTTTCTCTTTATACACGGCTATTGCTCTTTGATATGCATCAACAGCACCATCTAAATCTCCTGCAATCCTCCTTCTGTAAGCCTCTGCATGCATAGCCAGGGCACCGGTGAAGAAATCTCCATTCTCTNCAGAGAGTTCAGCTACCTCATCCGATAACTCCTTTGAAGCTTGAAAATCGCCCCTATCCGCCTTGACCCTAGAAATCATGATTTTTCCGGTAGAGCTGTGCCTAGTGGAACCCATCTCCGTCGAGATATTAACTAATNTNGAAAGAACCTCTTCCGCATCTTCGGACATTCCAATCTTTAGAAATAGGACACCCAATCCAAGCATCGCTTCGCAATAGTACTCATCTAAGCAATCAGACTCAGATACGACCCTCTTCAGTAAATTGACTCCCCTTTCAACACGACCAAAATACAGAAAATTCCTCCAAATTTGAGATGCAAACCTCACTGAGAGCTCAGGATATTCCCCACCGCAGTAATCTATCGCATCTTCAATTTCACCAATCCTACTTTCCAATTCAGAAAGCATCGCCCGTCTCGGGCTGTTTGGGATCAGATCCAGTTCCTCTAGCAATTTGAGGGGTTCCAACAATNAACACAACCATAGTCAACCGATTTTGCAGAAAGAAAGCGCAACAAACTCACTGTCAGTTTCCACTCTCTCAAAAGCCGAACCGCCCCCAGAGTCGAGAACTCTGAGATGAATTTCCGCAGTCACCTCAACAGTGGACTCGAACAGATGCCCCCCACGAACAACGTGATCGTCATCGGAAAGGACAACGTGGATATGCGTAAACGGCCCATCTTGTCCCGGAGCAAGATTTCCCTGAGTAGATAGCAGCTCCATTGGCTCAGCATGCGTCTCTTTCTGGTAAACACCATCTGAATCCAAATATCCGATTATTGTATCGCGAACCCTTCCTATTCCACTTGTTATTGCAGCAGACAAGATCCCATGTTCTCCTAGTTCCCTTATTGAGGAATGCAACTCGTCACCAACATCCAATCTGACGAACACATCATTGCCTAAACGTTGGAATTCCACACACCTCGATATGGATGTTATTATTCAAGCTCACTATCATTACCGGCCAAATTGCCCNACCATTTCAGTAGAAGTCAAATTTGAAACNGGTACGTGTAGTATNCCTCCTAATTCTCCAGATGAAATCATGGGGTCATTATAGNCAATAGCATCCATTATAGACTCTGATTTTGGCCCTCTGAAGCCCGGCGTTGAGAAACATGACTATGGCAGCCCATGATGCATCTGGAAGATGGCGAACGTTCCTAGAGGAAATGAAGGACCAACAGATCATGACNCTGCTCACCGGCCAATCAAATTACCCGTTCCTGAATATTCCCTTCCATGAGCTCCAGACCTTCGATCCCGATTTCGCGGAAGACATTTTGGAGTTCCCCAAATCTATTCTTTCTTCTGGTTCAAATACGCTAGTAGAAATCTGTCGAGAGAGAGGAGAAGAAGTTGATGCAACTCTTCGAGTAGGNGACCTACCCAGAGACAGTAGACGACTTTTGAGAGATATCGGAAGCTCAGACGTCGATAAACTCCGCAGNGTCGACGTGATCGTCACAAAAGTATCCGAAATTAAACCGCGTATTCATAAGGCCGTATTTAGGTGTGAGTCATGCGGGAACCACATCGAGCTGAGCCAAGACAATGAGAGAGAACTGAAGGAACCCCTAGCATGCCCGGCCAACGAGGACGGATGNGGCAGCAAGAAACCAGAAACAAGATTTGATTTGGTGCTGATGAGCTCTAGCTTAGTCAACAATCAATGGATCGAGATTCAAGAACAGCCGGAGAATGTCCCTAGTGGCGCCCAGCCCAGTAGGTCAAGGGTNCTAATCGAGGGAGAGCAGGTGAACAAACACCTTCCTGGTGAGAGAGTCACTGTTAACGTCATACCCGTGGTAAGGAGTGAGGTAAAGAGGAATAAGAAGACCCCTATGTTCGATATNATCTACCATCTTGTGAGCTCTGAGCATGAGAGTACCCCATTCACAGAGATTACGATAAGCGATGACGATAGGGATAGGATAATCGAGGTTTCCCATACTGAAGACCTTCTCTCACTAGTTCAACGATCAATAGCCCCATCAGTGTTTGCAACCGGGATCCTAGGGCATGTCAAAAGGTCTCTAGCATTACAGCTCTTTGGCGGNGTNTCGAGGCTTAACTCGGATAAGACCAGAACNAGGGGNGACATTCACATCCTTCTGATGGGCGATCCAGGGGTGGCCAAATCACAACTGCTCTCATTCATCTCTGAGCTTTCCCCAAGAGGCAGACTTGCTACNGGTGGCGGCGTTTCTGGCGCTGGNCTCACAGCAGCTGCGGTCAGAGACGCNTTCGGAGATGGAAGGTTCGCCTTGGAGGCAGGGGTCCTCCCNCTTTCTGACAGGGGATTGGCAGCAATCGATGAATTNGACAAGATCTCGGAGGATGATAGAAGAATGATGCANCCGGCGATGGAACAGCAACGGGTTTACGTTTCAAAAGGAGGCATTCAAGCCACGCTAAACTCCCGTTGCGCAATACTNGCTGCCGCTAACCCAAAAGACGGNNGGTTCAGCAAGNGGGGAATCAATCAAAGCGTTATGAGGTCATTCAAAGAGACAGGACTCCCNCCTCCNCTTGCCTCTAGATTCGACATAATTTGGATGATCAGGGACGAGATAAGNGTNAGGGACGATGAAAGGATTGCAAGGCATATCCTCGAAACAAAAACATCCGGAAAGAGTGAGACCATGCTTGAGGAATCCTCAACTTTGGAAAATATGGAGGTGGATCCCGAACAGGTTTTCTCAGGCGAAGGGAACGAGCATCTTACCCANAATTTCCTNAGGAAATACATTGCATTCTCCAAAAGAACNATCCACCCTCAGTTGAGTGATGAAGCGAAATCAGAGATTCTGGAGTATTATACAAACGAGCGTCAGAACTTCGGAAGGGAGGATCAATTCCAAGCCGATCAGGATAGTGAATCCATTATTCCNATCACTGCCCGTGCTCTTGAAGCATTGATTCGCCTGACGGAAGCCCATGCTCGTATGCACCTAAGGGACATCGCAACTTCGGACGATGCAAAAGTAGCCCTAGCAGTCTTCAAACACTGGAGAGAGGAATCNGGGATTGAAGANGAATCAGAGCTACANTCAGGTGTCTCCCCCAGAACTAGATCAAATAACTCCGCTATTCGGCAGATAGTNCGAGATCTCTGTTCAGAGCATGATGGCACTGCAGAAAAATCACAGATATACAATGTTGCAATTTCACGCAGCATCTCCGAAGATGAAGTAGATCGTGTAATTTCCAAGATGCTAACCTCAGGNGAGCTGTATAGCCCGGGATTTGATAAGTTCTCTTTCCCCTAATCCGTTCATCCTATGAGAGTGAACCCCCTGCCAAGGAATAACCATGGAACCAAATGGAGATATTTCCGCNCCTGAGAGCCTCGATCCAACATCATTAGGTTTCATGTGCGGTTTGGAGATTCATCAGCAGTTGGACACCGATAAGCTACATTCCAGGATGCCTAGTGATTTNTTNGACTATAAGGCAGAAGAGATACCAGATTTCTGGCCTAGGACCTCTAGAAGACTTAGAGCATCGGAAGGAGAGTCNGGATCCAAGGACGTCGCGGCNCGCTTCGAGCAGAGAAGACAACGCNTCTTCNAATACGTGCAAACACCCAATGCAAGTCTGATTGAATTAGATGAGGCNCCTCCGTCAACCCACGACCCGGAAGCAGTAGATGTAGCTCTGACAATTACGGCAATGATGGAGGCAAAGCCNATAACTTCCCTCCAAGCAATGAGAAAGACCGTTGTAGATGGCTCAAATACTAGCGGATTCCAAAGGACTACAATCATTGCAACTGATGGAATCATTAGAACCGAATCAGGTGATGTGGGCATAGATCTAATTTCTCTTGAGGAAGACTCAGCAAGGAAGCTTTCGTCCAAGCAGACCGATGAAGGCGAATTGGTCCTATACACCCTCGACAGATTGGGAGTCCCTCTCGTGGAAATCGCCACATCTCCAGATATCAAGTCTCCCGACCACGCCAAGCAAACTGCAGTTTCATTGGGGAGACTATTGAGGGATACACGAAGAGTCAGAAGAGGACTCGGATCAATCAGACAGGACCTGAATGTAAGTATCGCATGCGGATCAAGGGTGGAAATTAAGGGATGCCAGGACCTAGACTGGATTCCACGGATCATCTCTTTGGAGATGGCAAGACAACTCCACTTTTACCGACTAGCAAATGAGATTCGCGCCAAAGCCTCCCTTCCTCCTTTGTCACCAAACCGTGATGATGACTCAATTCCGGTGGAGAACAGAGTCGCTCTAGCTGCTTCAAAAATCATCCCGATGAAGACATTCGACCTTTCAGAAGTATTCCGCTCATGCTCATCTGATTTTGTTTCATCTTCTCTGGAAAAAGGCCACTCAGTACTTGCGATATCCGTACCCGGATTCTCTGGAAAGCTAGGCTCAAAGGTTTTGGATCCCAGTGGCGCGCAACTTCCTAGATTGGGAAGGGAATTAGCAAGCTCAGCTAAGCTAGCAGGAGTCTCAGGTATTTTCCATTCAGATGAGCTTCCCGCATATGGAATATCCCAAGACTTCGTCGACGCCACATCATCCACCCTTTGCCTATCCGAAGATGATGCCTTCGTACTTTGCATAGCTCCCGAGTGGCAAGCTCAACTTGCGTTGGAAGCAGTCATCGAAAGGTGTAGGTTGGCCTTCCACAGGATTCCCAATGAAGTTAGGAACGTAGTCGTAAAAAAGGGCAAACCCGATGACGGAACCACTGTAGCGCTAAGACCCCTTCCTGGAGGGGCTAGGATGTATCCGGAGACCGACGTACCAGTTCTCACGATCACACAGAATAGATGGGAAGAGATCTGCGAGAATCTTCCCATGTCTCAAACAATGAGGGAAGATCGACTAAGGACCCTAGAAATATCACCCAACCAAATGGAGGCAATACTGAATGCCGAGATGGATGACATTCTCTTCGATGGAATAGAAGGGGAGCTTAATCTGCCAAGCAAAGCATGGGCCAGTGCGCTACTTGAATTCGGAACCAAGAAGCTCAATCCTTTGGCGGTGGCAATTCATCTCAGGGAGAACGGCTCAATTACAAGAGAAGGTGCATCTGAGCTTGTAAAAGATGCAGAGCATGAGGACATAGATCTTCTTTTGGAATGGATGAAAAAAGAGGC
>PBUX01000026.1 GCA_002728565.1 Methanobacteriota archaeon
AGTCGGACTGGTTCTAGAGGTCCAGCACGACACTGAGCTGATCAACTGGGAGAAGACCCAGGAGGTAGTCATGTCATGGGTCGCCAGCCCACTGATGGGGGGGCTTCTCGCTTTCGGGACATTCTGGATAGTCCGTGAGACCATCCTCGAATCTAGCAACCCGGAGGAGAGGTCGCGATGGCTCGCTCCGATCATGGCAATCCCCACGTTCTTCGTCCTCGGCATAGCGCTCCAGTTCAAGGCCCTCAAGGGATTCTTCTCAAGAGCGGAGTCCAATGGTTGGATAGACAACAAGTACGACTGGCTCCCCGTCAAGGAGAACGGTTCTTGGGACCCCTTTGTCGAGAACGCCTGGTTCCCGATCAACAGCATAATCCTCGCATTCGTCATCGCAGTGATAGCCGCTGGGGTGCTTGCTTACGTACTGAGGAACTACGAGTTCAAGGGCGAGGAAGACGGCTTCCACGGCGTCGAGCGAATCTTCGTTTGGCTACAGGTAATCACTGCGGCATACGTCGCATTCGCGCACGGTGCCAACGACCGGTCCAATGCCATAGGCCCGATGGCGGCTGTCTACCAGGTGCTGTCCAGCGGTGGGGAGTTGGCTGCTAGCGCGCCGGTCCCAGTTTGGCTGGTCCTACTAGGTAGCGCTGGGATCGCGATCGGTGTAATGACATGGGGCTGGAGAGTCATGGACACCATCGGCCACAAGATCACCGACATCACCCCCACCAGGGGTTTCGCCGCTGAGTTCGGCGCTGCTACCACCATCCTGATTTTCTCGATGCCCTTCCTGGCGGTTCCCGTTTCGACGACTCACACCCTAGTTGGCGCAGTTGTGGGAGTGGGTCTCGCAGGTGGGGCCAAAGCCGTTGATTTCAGAGTCTTCGGCAAGATCGTTTCCTCATGGGTCGCCAGCCTACCTGCAGCCGGTTTCGGATCTGTAGCGATCTACGTTGCCGCCGGTTCTGACCCGATCAAGCTCCTGGTCATCATCCCGATAGCATTCGCCATTGTCGCGTACGTGATCTGGGCGACATGGGATGAAGAGATCTACGTCGAGGACGCCCTTTCTGATGCCGGTAGTGCGGACGACAAGGGGGCACCGACTCACTTCGAGCTTTTCCATTCGCATGCACAGGCAGTGGAGGAAACCGTGGAGAACATGCTGGATGCGGTAAATGCAGCAGCAGAAGGGTCTGATCCTACGGAGCAGATCGAGTCCACTGTCAAATCAGAGCTTCGAGCAGATGAAATCAAGAACGACATCAGAAGGAGGCTAGGAACAGGGCAGATGTCTGTCTTACAAGGGAAAGACGAGCTTCTGCGCATGTTGGCCAGACAGGACAGGATTGCCGACTACGCACAGAATGTCGCGGAGCAGCTGTCTTTCAGGGAGCTATTCGTGGACGAAAAGGCGAGAGGTATGCTCAAGGAAATGGCATTGGCCGTTTCGAAGACCGCGACCCTGTATGAAGAAGCTGTATCACAGCTGAAGGATGTGGCATTATCCGGGTACACGAAGGCCGGCAGGGACCGGCTAGGGGAGTTGATTGACGAGGTCAATCTGGCTGAGCACGAGACTGACCTGGTGGAAAGCAGGGCTGCTTCTTATGTGTTCAGCCACGGTGAGGATGCCCCTCTTGCGGCTGTCCACATGTACCGTGTCCTTCAGAGGATGGATGACGTAGCTAACGCCTGCGAGAAGGCTGCGAATAGCCTGCTTACGATAGTATACAACTAGTCGGACCACCCAGCGAAACTGGCGAACTCATCGGGTCCCTTTGAGGCGATCCGCGCTAGGTTGGGGCTACACAAGTGCCAAGCTAGATGACCCATTGCAATGCCTGTGACCAGGTCGAATAGGTAGTGCTGCTTGGTTGTCATGATGCTTATGCACAGAAGAGTCCACTCAACCCACAGTAGAACTATGAATGCCCTATGGGGCATCTTCCCGGGATACTCCCGCAACAGCCAGAATGTCATTAGTCGCGTTAGGAAGTACGAGTGAACGATGTGCAGACTTGGCCAGGCGTTCCAGGGGTTATCTGCCGAGTGCACTAGTTCGAAAAGGGCTGATTGCCACGCGTTCATCCGATCCCAGTCAATCTGTTCCCTCATGTCTATCTCAGCGGGTAGGACGAGGAAGATGCCGCAGCAAATCGTATTGACTAGGATGAGGTAGTGCATTGCTGTCGCTAGCTCTGCCCGCCCTCTGTCGTCCCTCGGGCAAATTACCAATGTTAGTGGGTAGAGGAGGTAAAGTAGCGTGTAGGGAAGAATCATCCAGTAAATTACCGGAATTCTTCTGTCCAAGGCAAGCTCTGGGTCGAATGCCGTTTCAAGGTACATGTGGGCAATGTTGTTGGTGATGAAGTAGGGTGCGACCACTAGCAGGACTCCAACGAAGAGCACCTCGAAGTGGAGTCTCGTCCCCGCCCATCCTTTCCTACGTGACCAAGGGGGCCTCCAAAGGTGCAATAGGGGGGTTCCCCTTCCTTCCTCGGCCTTAACCTCCATGCGATCTACCCATGGCCATTCAGTCCTCGCCCATGAACGGGTATCTCCAGTCCTGGGGGATTTCCAGAGTCCTCTTCACGGATCGAGGGGAGATCCAGCGAAGGAGGTTGAGTGGTCCGCCCGCCTTGTCATTGGTTCCACTGGCCCTGGCCCCGCCGAAGGGCTGTTGGGCGACTACAGCCCCAGTGGGCTTGTCATTGATGTAGAAGTTGCCTGCGGTGAACCTTAGTGCCTCGAAGGCCTTCCGTACGTCTTCTTCGTTGTTGGCGAAGATGGACCCAGTAAGGGCGTACGGTGAAGCTTGGTCGCAAATTTCCAGAGTGCTCTCGAAATCGTCGTCATCGTAGACGTAGACAGTCAGGACAGGGCCGAAGATCTCCTCGACCATCGTCTCCGAGTTAGGGTCGTTGGTGACGATGATCGTAGGCTCGATGAACCAGCCCTTGCTGTCATCGTAGCCGCCGCCGACGATGATCTCGCTTGAGCTGGACCCTGCCGCGCGAGAAATGTAACCCGTGATCTTGTCAAAGGCCCTTTGATCTATCACGGCCGTCATGAAGTTGGTGAAGTCGCGGGCATCGCCCATTGTGATCTTTCCGACTTCCTCGCAGAGCTCTGACGAGATGGATGCCCACACTGATCTTGGGATGTAGGCCCTGCTTGCCGCGCTGCATTTCTGCCCCTGGTACTCGAATGCCCCTCTCAAAAGGGCTACTGTTAGCCCCCTATTGTCGCAATCGGGGTGAGCCACTACGAAGTCCTTGCCACCGGTCTCCCCCACTATCCGGGGGTAGGATCTGAGATTGGGCAGTGAGTCGCTGATCTCCTTCCAGAGGCCCTGGAAGGTGGCTGTCGATCCTGTGAAGTGCAGACCTGCGAAGTCGGGGTTGGATAGGGCGACTTCTGTGATCTCGGCGCCAGACCCTGGGAGGAAATTGATCACCCCCGGGGGCAGTCCCGCCTCCATCATCAGTTGCATTACCACGTAGTTGGATAGGTATGAGTTGCGACTGGGCTTCCAGACCGACGTACAGCCCAACAAAGCAGGGGCGCTAGGGAGATTGCCAGCGATGCTAGTGAAGTTGAATGGTGTGATCGCCAGGACGAATCCCTCCAGGGGCCTTATCTCTGTAGAGTTTTCAACCCCTGCCGGGGAGATTAATGGCTGGAAATCGTCATGGAAGCCCCGGGCGTAGTGACAATTGAAGCGCCAGAAGTCGATTAGCTCGCAGGCCGCGTCTATCTCAGCCTGGAATGCGGTTTTGGATTGGTTTAGCATTGTAGATGCGTTCACTTTCATCCTCCAGTCGCCCGCGAGCAGTTCCGCGCACCTCTCGAATACCTCGCATCTCGCTTCTAGCCCCGAGTCTATCCACCCTTTCTGGGACTGGACCGCGGCTTCGAAGGCGGCTGCCATCTCCTCCCTGCCTGCCAAGTGGACGTTCGCGAGGACGTGCCCGTGGTCGTGTGGGATCACCTGGGTTGCCGTATTTCCGGTGAATACTTCCTTTCCCCCGATGATGCAGGGGACCTCTAAAACTTCGGACATCTGGCGATCGAGCTCTGATTGAAGTGAGTCTCGCTCCTCGCTGCCTGGCTCGTATCCTAGAATTGGTTCATTGGCGGGATGGTTCGACATGAGCCGTCTGAAGAGAGGCGTATCTAACATTGTTACGTAGGCGGTTTCTGCCCACTACTCCCATTCCCTTGGCTCGCTTTTCTTCTCCTTCTTCCATTTCCTGTAGCATGGCTTGCAGAGGGAGACTTTGCGCACCTTGCGGGAAATCCCGGAGGAGCCCCAGACATCTACAGCACGGTCGTATGCCATTTTTCTGCCGCCGACCGACTTATCTGCCCAGTTTTCGCATCCCGATATGTCACACCGTACCTGCCCTTCGTATTCCTCTGAAGATTCGGAGTCTTTCGATGACCCTGCAGATTCGGCGCTTCCCCTCCTCTTGCGGGCTCGCGACTTGAATCCCATGGCCCACGGGGGTAGTGCCAGTTAGAAAGTTGCTTCGTTCAACTGAACGTCGAAAGGCCCATCGGTCGATGCGATTGAAGCTAGACGATCGGGGCCGACACCTACGCTGACAACCGGAATACCGGTAAGATCTTCGATTCGTCCCAGATAGTTCCTGATGTCGGCGGGAAGCTCATCGAGGCCGCTGCCCTTTCTCGAGTCACTGGCTAGCTTAATCCAATCCTCCGCAGAAAGGGCGGGGAATCCTGGATGTTCCTCGTAGATAGGCTTGCAGCGTGAAAGGTCGTCAGCGGAGGCTGGCAGGTGTTGTATCTTCTCGCCATCTAGATCGTACGCGACGCATATCTTGAGCTCATCCAGCCCCCCTAGAACATCCAGCTTGGTGACAACAAGGCCCGAATAGCCGTTCAGCCTCTGACTCTCATTGAGCGCGACCAAATCGAGCCATCCCGTCCTCCTTGGGCGGCCAGTGGTGGTTCCAAACTCGTGGCCGACCTCCGACATCTGCTTGCCCGGCCCCTCTTCCAGTGAGAGTTCGCTTGGGAAAGGGCCGTTTCCGACTCTGGTCGTGTAAGCCTTTGTTATCCCGAAGCACTGCTCGATGTGCCCGGGGTGTATTCCGGCGCCGTGCGTGGCATTTGCCCTACAGGTGACTGAAGAGGTTACGAAGGGGTATGTTCCTTGGTCGATGTCGAGCATGGCGCCTTGCGCGCCTTCCAAAAGTACTGACTCGCCCCTTTCTAGAGCCTCGGATAGCATGGGGCCTGTGGCAGCGATTGCAGGGGAGAATCTGCCACTGATCCAAGACATGTCCGCTAGCAGATCGCCCGGTTCTATTTTCTCCGTTACTCCGGCCGTTGCAAGCTGCTTGTTCATCCTCTCAGAAATATCTGCAATGTAATCTGCGTCCGCCATTGCCTTTGGCAGATCGACAAAGCGTATACCCACTCTTTCCGTCCTGTCCCTGTATGCTGGCCCTATCCCCCTGCCAGTGGTTCCTACCAGTTCTTCAGCCGAGTCATAGTATCGGTGGAATGGCAGAATGACAGCGGCCCTCTCGCTGATGAAGAGACGATCGCCCTCGGGACGTTCGCCAGTCAGGTCCGCCCACTGCTTTAGCTCGCGGTCAAGTACCCATGGGTCAATTACCATCCCACAGCCAAGTACTAGTTTGCAATTGTGTGATGTGATCCCGGAAGGGAGAAGGTGCATCTTCAGGGTCGTGTCGCCGACCACTATTGTGTGACCGGCATTGTTGCCCCCCTGGAAGCGAACAGCCCAGTCGGAGTGTGCCGCAAGTTGGTCTATGGCTTTGCCCTTGCCCTCATCCCCCCATTGGGCCCCGAGCACTACGCTGGCAGGCAACGAGTCGCGAAAAGGGACGAAGGTGTTTGAATGCTTTGGCTACTTCTTCGATTCTGGTAAATGGTTGGGAAGCGGTTATCAATAACTCTCTGGTCGGCGGGTCGTATGGCACAGAGGCACCCTGAGGCAGAAGCGAGGCTCCTGAAGAAGTGGATATGCATGAGCTGTTCTGCCACTCATCGCGGTTCTAAGCCTAGATCTTGTAGGAAATGTGGATACACCGGCTTGAGGAAGAAGGCTGCTGAGAGAAGAAAGGCATGATCGGCCAGTTACGGAATTACCCCTCGAGAGATATTTTTGTCGTTTTGTGGCCTCAAATGTGGGCAAGTAAATAATGGCTGACCGGACTTTGCAAGCATGGACTTGTTCGTTGGGCTACTGTGCATTGCCTTGGGGGGCTACTTGTTCAAAGATGGAAGGAGCAGGATCTACAAGATCTTCGCGCTGCTAGGTGCCGGTGCCGGATATTTCCTATTCCCCATAGCTAATTCGATCCTGGGGGGCATGGTGCCTGAGGAATACGTGGGGCCGATAGGAGCTGCTTTGGGTGCCATGTATGCTTACAGCATCACAAGGACCGCCGAGAGGGCCCTGACGACGATGGGACCCCCTGTTGCCATCATTCTTGGTTACGAGTACCTCAGAGTGGAAAAGGGAGTTGACCTGTTGGAGTACGTCACGGAAATCCCCCAAATGCCAAATATCACCAATGAAATGTTGCAGGGTTTCCTTTTCATGATTAGCACATTCCTTACCCTGTGGCTCAGGTCATACCTCAGGAAGGCGGTCCCCATTGTCGTTTCTGGGGGAATGTCCGGTTTTCTACTCGTGACTGGTGGTGACACGATAAGGACAGGGGAGATGCCGGCCTCGACTTTCGATATTGAAATGGTCGCTTGCGTTGTGGTTTCACTGCTCAGCATTGCGACGCAAGTGTACTTCATGAGAAAGGACGCAGACGAGAGGCTGGAGGAAAGTATCTACAGAACTGATAGGAGGATCGCAGGATTGAAGGCAGCGAACGAGATGACCAAAGGAGGCAGCGTTGCCATGATTAGGTGCCCCGCTTGCTCGAAGGAGTCGAGCCACCAGATAGTTAACCGCAAGGAGGGGGCTGACAATGTCGAGGTTACCGTGAAGTGCCTGGGCAAGGATGAGTTTGACTTCCCGTGCAATAATGTCCACGTTGTCCATGAGGTCAAGAGCGCTTGACCTCGGCCAGCATCGTCTCCAGGGCTGCTTGTATCTGCAGGCATAGGGGGCCGAAGTGACTTGGCAGGTTCGGGTCATTGAATATCTCGTCGAGGATGGAGGCGGTCATGCCCAAGCGAATGTCCAGGTCTTTGTCTTCATTGAGTAGCCACTTGTCAACGGCATCCTTGGCCGATGTACGGATGTTCCTTGGAATCTGGCTATCGTCTAGCTGCCCGAGCACTTGTGCCACTTGTTGGATTCGCGTATCTGTATCTGACAAGGTGACATCTCCGAACTTGCCAATAATGCCACCTCCTTAAGCGCATCCCCGAAATAGTGGCTTAGCTGGTTCCAATCCAAGATGCCCAGGGCATGTTGGTTCGGTTAGAGAGTCCGAATCCCGGTCCTTCCGCTCCCAGCCCTATCAAACCCACTTCCGAGCCTTCTTCGATCAGTTCATCGAGTGCCCACTGCATAGACTCCAACATGCTGGATCCGGACAGAAATCTCTCAGCTGCCCTATAGCTGATTAGTGCTCGGGTAATCGCCTCCCCTATCCCGGTGGCCCCTATGCCAACTCCGCCCTGGACCCAAAAGCCGCAACCAGGAAGTGGGACGTCACCAACCCTGCCGGGCGGCCTATGTCCGCAGCCACCCGTGCTGGTTGCGCAAACGATCAATCCTTGAGCATCCCTTGTCACTACTCCCACGGTGTCGCTGACCTCCTCGTTCGGGGGCTTGCCTTCGACGGCCCCTCTGGTAAATCCTCTTTGATCCGCCCATAGCCTTGCACCAGCCCCTGCTAATCCGTTGATATTCTCATCCAGAAGGTCGGAGGCCACCCTGATGGGGTTTGGCGTCTCCTCGATTGTTACTACAAATCCCATCCTCCCATCAGAGGTCTGGATTGAAGCATCCAGGAGAACTGAGCCGTCCGTCCTGAATACCGACCCCGTGCCTGCATTGAACACTGGATCGTCTTCCAGGGCAACGCAGGATTCGATGGCCGCCTCCACGGCCGAGCCCCCCGCTTCGAGGATTTCAGAGGCCACTTCGACAGCTGCCTCAATGTTCGGCTGTCGGTGAGGTCCCGCGCCGGCCCCTCCATGCGCTACGACTGCGGGAGTTGCCATCAGGAGGCCCCCTGGCTAGCATTGGGGTTTCGATAGCTGATTCCCAATTGCAATAACAATGCCACCATGAGTACGACACCAGCCACCCTGAAGCAGGTATGGTAGGTCCATAAACCGGTGCCTTGGACAGTTTCTGACCAGATGTATGCGGATAGTAATGGGCCGATTATCCTGGCTAGGGCGCCCGATCCCTCCTGCGCCCCCATGACCATTCCAAGCTCAAATCCTCCGGACTGGGACTCGAAGGTCAGAAGTGATGACTGGGTGGGGGAGAAAAGCCCGTTCCCTATTGCGAGGCCGGCTGCCGATCCAAAAATTAGCCAGCTTGCATCGGCTGGGGCGTAAGGGATGCTTGCAATCCCAATAGCGCAGATGAGTGTGCCGGTTATCATCATCGAAGAAAGTCTGAAGCGACTAGATAGTGGGCGGATAAGGAATCCTTGGACCAAAACTCCCAGTAGTCCGATGAATGCGAAAACCCACCCATTATCCATCTCACTCCATCCTAGGCCGCCCATCTCTTCTGACATTGAAGTGAAAAGGATGAATGTGCCATGCATCATTGTGAAACCCAATAGGAAAAGGAAGTTCACAATGACCAGCGGAGAGACCCTAGGAATTCTGAGAACTACCGCCATTCCGCTGATGGTAGAAATGAAGGTACCAAAGGGCGACTGAGTGGATCTCGACCTGCTTTCCTCAGGGAGGGTCTCAGGCAACCTGCTTAGTGCTAGAAGAAAGGCCGAAAATGACATTAGGCTGGAAAATAAGCATGGCAGCAGGTAAGGGTATGACCTCCAGAATTCGGTATTGAAGAAGCCCCCGATGCTATCTGCAGGGTCGGAAAGGACCCCCCCGATGAAAGGCCCGAACATGAATCCTAGACCGAACGCTGCTCCAATCATCCCCATTCTAGCTGGAATCTCATCTGGTTCGCTTATGTCTCCGATATATGCCTTGGTGACTGCGATGCTTCCATTCCCAGCACCTGCCAGGAAACGTGCAGCCAATGCCATTGCAAGGCTGCTTGAAAGTCCGAATACTACGAAGAAAACAGAGTTTGATAGAAGTCCGAACATCAGGATTGGCCTTCTCCCTAATCGGTCGCTAAGTGATCCGAGAACAGGTGTGAAGATGAACTGAGCGAGGGAATATATTGCAATCGTTACACCGACCCAAAAGTCCCTGCTGCCAACGTCTGTAATGCCATCAGACGCGGCAAGATCTTGGACGAAGTATGTCAGGAACGGAATGACGAGGGTGAGGCCCAGCATGTCCACTAGGACCACCATGAACAGGATTGTCATCGGGGGGCGTTCATTCCTTGGCATGCGTAACGGATTTCGTTAGCGGCGCGTGGCTATGAAGATTGGTAAGCTCAGGCAGAAGGTTGGGTGTCAGTGCCTGTCGAGAATGTGTCGACGACATTGGAAAGTCGGTCCACCAGGCTGACCTTCTCATCCTTGCCGACTAGGGAGTGCTCAAGAACCTCATCCAGGGAGTCGACCGGGAGGATCTCCACCTTGTCTCCGAACTTGTCGTCAATTAGGACGTCGTTGAGGTTTGAGCGAGGGATGACGACCTTTCTTATTCCAGATTTAGCGGCGGCCTCGATCTTTGCGGAAACGCCGCCGATCGGAAGGACCTCCCCCCTAACACTCAACGACCCAGTCATCGCAAGGTTCTGTTCAATGGGGACTCCCTCGAACGCACTGATGATAGCGGTGGCCATCGTAATGGATGCGCTGTCCCCGTCTACATTGTGCGTCCCTGGGAACTGTACATGCAGGTCGAAGTCCTTGATGTCCTTGCCTGTGAGCTTCTTGACCACTGCGCTAATGTTCGTTACGCTTTCCTTTGCTAGGTCGGATAGCCCTCCAGTCGCAATGACCTGCCCCGACCTGCCCTGAGTCGGGGTGACCATGGCCTCAACGGGAAGGACGACACCGGAATAGTCCGAAAGGCCGCTATCGGCGCCCAGTACTGCCAGTCCGTTCACCCTGCCAACCCTGTGCCCTTTGTTTACGAGCATGGAGTACTCTGATTGCCGTTCCAAATACCTATCTGCCACCTGTTGTTCTAGTGGTTTGGCTATTGTTCTGGCCCTGACCACGTGCTTTGCTTCCACCAGGGGGGATTGGTCCTCCGCAGCAAGGTCTCCTGCGATCCTTACAAGTCCACCTAGCTCCCTTAGCCTCAGGGATAGCTTGCCCCTGCGACCGCTCCTCCTTTGTGCCTCCTTCAGAACGAGAGCTATTGATTCCTTGTTGAAATGCGGGATTGATTTCCCGGAGCTCTTCGATATCTCGTTCTTGACTTCCTGGGCAATGAACCTGATTAGTCGGCGCCTGTTTCTTTCTGTGTCCTTCATGTCGGTATTCACGTAGACCTCGTAGCCATAACCTCGGATACGGCTCCTCAAGGCAGGGTGCATGTTCTGGATGCTATCGAGGTTGCCGGCGGCGACTAATATGAAGTCGGTGGGAACGGGTTCAGACTTGGTCAACGCGCCTGATGACCTCTCTGAGCGTCCACTGATCGCTAGTTGCCTTTCCTGCATTGCAACGAGGAGCGCTTGCTGCTCCTCCATTCTTAGCATCCTTATCTCGTCGATGTAGAGGACGCCCTTGTTGGCCCTGTGTACTGCACCTGGCTCGACCCGCTCGTGGGCTGGTGTCGCCAAATCGGCACCGGACTGGAAGGGGTCATGCCTAACATCACCTAGGAGGGCCCCGGCTAAGTTCCCGGTGGCGTCAATGAAGGGGGGCTCCTCCCCCCTCTCGTGCTTGATCAAAAGCTTGGGGATATTTGACTCGTCGCCGGCAGTAAGCCTGGTCCTTAGGAAGAAGTAGCCAAAAATGAGAAGGAACGATCCGAAGATGAAAGTCAGAATCTCACCTGACGAAATAGTGGCAAGTAGTAGGGCTGCGCCGATCACAAGGGCGATGAACAGGAGGGTTCTGTTTGTCCTCTCACGCTGCTGCCGGACGTGTGCCCTCCTCTCCGAGATCAATCTTGAGCCACGGCCAGCCGGCACTGTGCGGATCCTTGGTTCGTTTTCGTCATCGGCGTTCCTGTAAACAAGAATGTCCTCCAACTGCTCTTTTGGCAGGAACTCCGTCATCGACCTGGCCAGCATGGATTTCCCCGTTCCAGGTTCCCCTACCATGATCATGTGCCTACGTTGCTCTGATGCCTTCCTTACAACTATGGATGCGGCTTCCTGCCCAATTACCTGATCTACAAGCTTCTCGGGGATCGGGACTTCCTCAGTGGAGATGATATCCAAGTCACTCACCCAATCTTCGACGGGAGTTTCGCAAATTGGGTCACTATCGTCCGAAACACCGAACGCTGCACCGTCCTCCCATGAATCTAGTGGGTCAGATGGGTCCTCATCGCCCGTTTCCGTGGAAATAGGGTCCTCAACCATAGTGCTCCCAGATATTGTCTGCCAGACACACCTTCTTGAAGTTGCGTCTGCGCCTCGAGGTGATTTTTTTAGGGGCTATTGCCTCTTCAGATACTCCTCGCCGTAGTATTTCCACTGTTCAATTGTCCATCCCTCTGGCAGGCCCCCCTCTGGGAGTGGCGGGTGGATTTCCTGGTTACTTGCTTGCTCAGTGACGATTTCCCTCGTTGTCTCGACTTGGGGTTCGGGCTCGGGTTCATTTTGGAGGGGCTGATGTGGTTCGGGCGGGTCAGTTGCCTCTGAATGCGTTTGTTGGTGCGTGAAGTCAATGAATGAGTCCTCTTCGTGCTTGGAGGCAGGGGCACTTTCCCTATTTTCTAGAATTACTCGCGACAGGTAGATCCCTGCAAAGGCGCCTGCGATAACCAGGATTATCGCCAGAATGGCGTATGCGATCAGCTCCAGAGTAGTGCTCGAGTCGCCCCCCTCGTCGGACTGCTTGGCCTCCGGCATTTCTTCGTCTGGCATTTCTTCTAGCGTCCCTTCTATGGGTCCCGTTAATTCGAGCTTCAGGTAGTCCTCGGTCTCTAGCTCCCAGCCATCTGAATCGGTAGCCGATACTGACAGCGTTAGGTAGTCCCCCCTTGCCATCCCTTTACCGCTGGAAGGGGCGGCCACGAACTGGCCGAATCCCTCGACAACCCCTGCAGTGTGACATACCCCGATTATGCTATTGCAAATTGACCATTGGGTGGTGACTCCGAGGAGCTCCTGTTCACCGCTATTGGAAATTTCTATGCTTGCGTTGTGCCCAATCTGAAGGCCAATGACGCTGACTGACAGATCGCCATCGTCCGTTCCTGATGACCACGTGAGTGGCTTTGAGTCAAGGACGTCGAAGGAAATCTCACTGGTGCTGGTGTCTGCGAACCTGTCACGGAGGGTGAACAGCACCTGATGTGTTCCGGGCTCTTCCCATTGCAACGATAGATGGTTGTTAGAGCGATCGAAGAAGACGGCTCCCGGGATTGGCGTTTCAACCGTAAGCCAGATGTTTTCTTCGGGGCCATCTATGTCATTTACCATCGGACTTAGGTCAATGACGAGTTCCTCGTTGACCTTCATTGACCTCTCAGAATCGGGGATCTGGCTGAGATCTATGGTCGGGGGGTCATTCACGTTAACGATCAAAAGAGTGATTGTGGTATCGGATGACTTGGTGCCGTCACTGGCCCTTATGACCACATCAACGGTTCCTGTGGAATCGGTGTCCACGGTACTCGCCTCGAGCGTATGACCGGTAATTGACGTGGATAGGATGGCCTCGTTTCCATTCGACACAACTGAAAGCGAAAGCAATTCAGCGGGTTGAGGGTCGCCTGCTTCGTCCGTATCGCTAAGGTACGGAGTCAGAACGATACTCGTTGACCCGCCCTCTAGAAGTGGCTGCGGGGGCATTGGTGACCATCGGGGCGCCCCGTTCTCGATGACGTTGAACAGCAGCATGCCACTATTCTCGTCCTCGCCGTCCCCCATGGTAACAAATATTCCTTGGAGCATGGGGTTGCCGGAAGAGTCGGTGGCGATGGAGTCGAACTGAACTGAGATTGAGCTTGAAACGGGGTCCCATCCCTTGAAGGCGGGATCATTGCTGGTGATGGAGAGCATGGAGAGCTGGGTTTCGGCATCGAAAACTAGGCCATTAAGCGGCACATCCTCCAATTGCTCGACCTTCACAGTCGGATAACCGACGAATCCGGAGTCACTGGGCCCGAGGACCCTTGGGAGGGCGTTCCGTAGCTCGAACGCCTCGGTGACCACCAGCCATTCACTTTCTTGTCCCGACGCGTCCGCCCACTTCACCCTGATATCGAACATGCCCGAGACCGTAGAACCACCATTTGTTGGGGTCTCTATCGTCAGTAGGTAAAATGCCCCCTCGCCAGTACCGACGAGCTGTGGAGTGCCAGTCCATGTCGACTCCCAAGCAGATTGTCCTGACTTGGAGTACTCAAGGGTAGGGGCCATGGAGGAAATGTCGTCTACCAAGTCGTTCGGCATGGCGACTGCCTCGAATTGTATCTCGTCGCCCCTTTCAATCGATGTCGAGCCGGTAGATGCGGGGTAAAGAGGCGTGGGGGGAAGGTCATGCGGTGCAAAGAACTGCTCTGCATCGTTGGTGGAATTTCTGTCGCCGGTCAGACCTGAAATCCTGGCTCTGAAGGTGGTCGCGCCAGAGTTGGTCATCGCAATTCCGGATGTGTCGAACTCAAGATCTAAGGACTGGGTCCCAGAAACTGCCATGCTACCGAGTGACTGAGTCCCTATCTCTACCTCATCCGAGCCGCTGACAACGTAGACGCCGAAGTGGCCGCCATCGGAGTATGGTTCTTCGCCATTGTTGGTGACTTCGACGGAGATGTCAAGCACATCGCCAGTGACAAAGCCCCCCATTTGTTTGCCGCTATCGACAGTGAAGCTGCTGATGCCCACATCGATCAACGGGCCCATTGCGGGATCGACTGCAGCGAAGACCGTGTTGTATGACGAGTGGGGGCCGTCCATAAGGGCGAAAACTGGCCAGAAGTTCTCCCACTGCGAGTAGCCTCCCGATGCCCTGACCAAGCTGAGTGGTGCCGTCCATGAGTGGGTGCTCTGGACATCCTTGGTAAGGGTCATCTGCTCGAAACCGTCTGAGTTTGCGTTCAGCAGCCACCCCCTCCAGTTGTGATGAGGCTTTACGCCGTTGTCGTACGAGTCCTTCCCCACCTTCTCGGTAACGGCCCCGTATACGTAGACATCGACGGATGATTGGGATCCGGAGTAGGTTGCTCCCAGAGAGATGGAAACATCCTGCGAGGAGGGGTCCAGAGACATTGAAATTACAAGCTCGAAATCAGAAGAGTCGCTGCTCATGCAACCCCCACTAGAGAAATAGGAATCGTAGAAGTTGTTTCCTCCTGCCCCAACTGGCTTGCATTGCGAAGATTGCTGGTCTGCGAAAGAGAAGACTGGGATGCCGGTTTCTGACCCCGTAACGTGGTCCATCCTGCTTATTGGGGAGTCGTTTGGGTAGCCATCGCTTGATGACTGGAAGAACGAGACGTAGGTGAACTCGTCCGGATTTGAGGACTTCAGATTAGCCAGTGAGGGGGAGGCGCTGTCCATGCAGGGGGGGCACCAATGCGCCCCGACATATTCGCCGAAGACCGAGTGCCCCGGGCTTGGGGCGAACAGGGGCATTGGTTCCTGCTGCAAAACCCCTCTGAAATCAGCATCATTTTCGGAGTCAAATACCCCATACAGAGGCAGTGCAGAAATAACCAGGAAGGTCCAAGCGACGGCCAAAACGCTGAGTCTGGAGGTCTGGTGCACGATAAATGAAAAGGTAGATCCCGTATAATCATAATGCTAGTGTCTTGATCCCACCTTCAATAAGTGGGTTAAATGAGTTCAAACGTGGGCTTCTTTCCCGGTGAGCATGGCAGAGGGGGCACGTGGGGAATGGGTCGCCCTCAGGGAAGATGATGGCAGGGCGTACCTGCTTCAAAGATCGCCCGGTGAGTTGAAGGTCAAGGGACTCGGGAGATTTGATGCTGAGAAGATTCTGGATGGATACTCCACTGGCGACAGGATTGTTGTGGGGCAGAAATCCCTGACAATAGTCGATCCTGCTCTTCCTGAAGCAAGAAGGAATATGTCAAGGAGGGCCCAAGTAATCGGTGCTAAGGATTCTGGTTTTCTTATTTCATGGATGGGTATAGGCGTCGGATCCAAGGTACTCGAAGGTGGACACGGCTCGGGAGGCCTGGCTATGCACCTTGCAAACGTTATGGGTGCCTCTGGAACCCTGGTTTCTGTTGAGTCAAGGCCAGAGCACGCGGAAGTTGGTAGGGACAATATGGTGAGAATGCAGAGTTTTATGAGTGAATTCCCAGAATGGCACCTAATTGAAGGCGATCTAGGCGAAGTTGCAGAACGGGCCAGAGGGATCTGCGACAACTTCGATGCCGCCATCATTGACGTGGCTGAGCCTTGGGTTGTCGTTGGCGAGGTAGCTACCCTGCTCAGGGCCGGCGGTAGGTTAGCGTGCTACTGTCCGACCACCGCACAACTAGAGAGGTCATGGAACGAATGCGAAAATATCGGACTAATTGTTGAATGGGCCGGGGAAATGGTCGAACGTAGGTGGGTAAAGGCCAGCAAGGGTGGAGTCAGGCCCGGGAACCAACCAATGGGGCACACGGCATTCCTCCTAATTGCAGCAAGAGTCGCCCCCGACGAGGAAGAGTGAGTCGTATTCCTAGTTAGCTCGGATTTGATTCCCCAGGCACCATCGAGTCGTATTTGGAAAATTGGGCTATTGGCCGGATATTGGTTACCTTGTCCCAATACCATTCAAAACCCCTGCCCGACACGATGGGGCATGAGAGACAGTAGCGGATGGTTGCCAACGGCATATCGCTCACACACCATTGGCCAAGTAGTGGAGGGGGGCGAGTCCCTGATCGGTGAAGAAGTAACCATAGCAGGTTACGCTGAGACTGTTAGAGGAAGGGGGGCGATTTGCTTCCTGATGCTTAGGGATGGAACCGGGCAAATCCAAGCATTTCTGAAGAAGGACAACTTGGATGCGTCCCTATTTGACGCGATCCAGTCCGCTACGAGGGAGTCTACGATTAGGGTAACTGGAAATGTTGCGCAGAAGAGGGCGCCCAAGACTGCAGAAGGGGAAAGTCCCCCTCCCCCTGAATTCGAAGTGAGTGTAACTTCGGGCGAGGTGCTAGCTGAGGCTTCTGCCCCTCTGCCACTGGGAGTCACTGATGAGGTAAATGTGGGACTGGATGTCAGACTGGACAACAGGCACTTGGATTTGCGTAGGAGTCACGTAAATGCAATGTTCCAACTTAGAAGCAAAGTGCTTGAATATGGCCGTGAGCACCTGATTTCCGAGGGATTCCAGGAGATCAACACTCCGAAGATAATTGCCGCGGCTGCAGAGGGCGGAACGAATTTGTTCCCCATGAAGTACTTCGAAACGGATGCATACCTGTCTCAGAGCCCGCAGTTGTACAAACAACTGGCCGTCCTAGGGGGATTGGAGAGAGTTTTCGAGATTGGGCCGGCCTTCAGGGCCGAAAAGCATGACACATACCGGCACCTTAACGAATTCGTATCCTTCGATATTGAAGGGGCTTGGATGGACGACGAAGATGTCATGGGCGTCCAAGAAAGGATGATCCGCCATATTTGGAACGAGGTAGCCAGCAATGACCTTGCCCTAATTGACGCGATTAACGAGTACAGGGCTAGCCAGGGAAAGGAGCCCGTGTCCGTTGAGGTCCCCAGCTTGCCATTCCCCAGAATACCCTACTGTGAGGCCATTGAGATAGTGAAGAAGGGCGGTGGGGAGATAGAGTGGGGGGATGACATTGAGAGTCATCACTGTGACATTATAGCATCCAAATACCCCGGATTCCACTTCATCCCAAGGTGGCCGATGTCAATGAAGCCTTTCTACATCCACCACAAAGAGGGCGAGGAGGGTTCTGACGGCGGTCAGCTAAGCAGGGGCTTCGACCTCAACTTTGGAAGGGACGAGATGACCAGTGGCGGGGCTCGCGAGCACAGGGTGGAGGTCTTGGAGCAGAACCTCAAGGACATGGGCCTGGACCCTGCCGATTTCACATTCTACACTGATGGGTTCAGATTCGGGGCCCCTCCGCACGCTGGATGGGGGCTTGGAGTTGCGAGACTGCTGATGGTTCTTACCGGGGCCGGTAACGTCCGAGAGGTGGTCCTTTTCCCCAGAGATAGGAGTCGAGTGACACCCTAGTATGCCCAGGCACTGGCATTCTAACGCTCTACTTCTTCATCATCGCCCGGGAGTATCAAGCGTGTTTCTGCAAGGCCCTGAGTCCTTCCAAAGTGGTAAATCACGGCGAATAGCATGACCGCAACGACCAGCTCTAGGCCAAAGAAGGGGATCCAAGTTTCACCCGACTTGGTTGAATTTTCACCTTCTTGCCCGGTTTCTGGTTCGGGGCTAGGATCGGGGGGTGCAGGCTCGACGTTGATTGTTCCAACCATCCCCACTTCTTCATGGGGCTCGCAGACGTAAGTGTGGCTCCCATTCGTCCCAAGCTCGAAAGTGAATGAGTAATCTACGTTCCTCGAGGGCTCGCCTGAGTCAAATAGACCGTCGTCGGAGACAGCATTGTGGGCGAGAAGCTCCCCGCTCCAGAAAAACCGGACCGTGTCCCCTTCGACAATATTGACTGTTGAAGGGGAGAATCGCAGGTTTGTCCCATCCACGGAAACCACTACTTCATCCTGGGTCGATCCTGCGCCCTCGATGGTTCCGAACGAGGATGCGAACACGAGTAGCGAAATCACCAGGGATAGCTGCCGCATTGTCATCTCGAAACAACGTGGGTATTTATCACAGCCCTATTGAAGTGACAAAATCACACGATAAGTAAGTAGTAATGCGAGGGCTTAGCTTACGCTAGGCGATGTTCGTCTAGCATAGCTAGTTGTTTTCGGAGCTAGATGCTCAGAAGTCGCTGTCGCGGACGGTCTTTCGGCCGTTTGCGACTGCTCTTGCAACAGCGCCTGCGACTGCAGCCTCAGCGACTGCGTTCATGGCGCCCATGGCGTCACCGCCGGTGTTGCAGCCTGCAGCCTTGAAGGCCTCCTTGACTCTGCTTGCGACTACCATTCCGGAGTCCGAGCTACCGCTTCCGATGTCGTATGAGCGGATGGTCTTGCGGCCGTTAGCCTTGCAGCGTGCTACTGCAGAAGACACAGCGTCTGCCACGCATCCGTTCAGGGCATCCCCTGCGCTGGATGCAGTGTTGCATCCTCCTGACTTTATTGCTTCCTTCATCTTGCTGTTGTATACCATTGACATAGCGAGCCGTGCGAACTAAAGCCCCATTTTGAACATTGGGGCTGGAGGTTAACGAAATAAGATCAGAAAATGACCGAAAATGACGGGTATCAATGACCCCTCCGGAGGTGTGAATGGGAAGAGTGGATTTCGCCTATTTGCTGCTGAAAGAACACCCATATGGCCGGGAGATGCTAAGGCAGATCGTTTCAGGTGGCTTCATCCCGAAGATAATCATAGAAGAAGACTCTGAAATCGGGGACGAGGAAAGGGAGAAGTTTCTGAAGAGGATCGAGGGGCATGAAATTGCGCCGGAGGTTTCAGAGCAGGCCTCTGAACTAGGGATCCCCATAGTATCCGTCCCCATACACAACTCTGAGAATGTGATGCCACACTTACGGGAGATGGAATTGGACCTGATCGTCTTCGGTGGGACCAGGGTGATCCGGGGCGAGATATTGGACTACCCCCGTGATGGCGTAGTCAACTCCCATCCAGGACTACTACCGGAATGCAGGGGTTCGGCATCACCTGCTTGGTCCGTTTTTCATGACATACCAATAGGGTCATCCACTCACTTCTGTGACAATGGCATAGACACTGGCGATATCCTACTGAGGAGGGAGGTTGCCGTAAGGAGGGGTGCGACCTACGAAGACCTCTGCTATGAGACGCTGGTTTTGGCAGGGGCCCTAATGAAGGAGGCCCTTTTGGCCTATGTCGAAGGAGGTTGGGATGAGATGAGGATGCCCCAGGGTAAGAGCGAGTTCCCGACATTCCGTAATGCTCCCGAGGAGATTCTCAAAGTGGTCTACAAGAAGCTGGAGGACCAAACTTATGCGCATTATGTGGACTAGGTGAATTCATGGAAGGGGACCTGCTGGGCAAAGATTTTCCATTCGCAGATGGCATCCTAGCTGGCAAGACGGCCCTTGTATGTGGCTCCTCCAGGGGCATTGGGAGGTCTAGCGCCCTCATTTTAGCGCGCTCTGGGGCGCGGGTTTTCGCCTGCGCGCGTTCGGCCGCTGAGCTTGATAGCCTCGTTGACGAGATGCACGGGGATGGCCATCGAGCTGTGGTGCTGGATATGGAAGACGCGGATGCAGTTGTAGGCGTATTGTCTGAATTGGGGGATATCCAAATTCTGGTAAACAACTCCGGAGGGCCGCCAGGAGGACCTCTGCTGGATAACGATCTGGAAGACTTCGAGGGGCCATTCCGAAGGCATCTGCACGCTTCCCATTTGATGGCACAGGCATTGGTCCCGGGAATGGCCGGGAGTGGTTACGGACGAATCGTTAACGTCATTTCGACATCTGTGCGCGAGCCAATAGACAACATAGGCTTGTCAAACACGTTGCGTGGGGCCATGGCATCTTGGTCTAAGTCGCTCTCAAGGGAGCTTCCCGAGTGCGTGACAATAAACAACATCCTCCCCGGTTTCACAGATACCGACAGGCTGGGCTCATTGGCTTCGTCCATCTCAGAGCGAACCGGCAAATCGGTCGATGACGTCAGAAAGGAATGGATGGGTAGCGTGCCGATAAAGAGGCTGATTGACCCACTGGAGACGGCGATAGCCGTCGCCTGGCTATGCCTACCTAGCAGCGGCGCTGTCCGTGGAGTCAGTCTAGCTGTCGATGGCGGTAGAATGCGCTCCATATGAGGGATCAGATGGATTTCGATATTTTCTTCTCCATTTCCCAGACTCCCGATTCGACTGGGAGATCGCCCTCAGAAACCGAGATGTTCAGTAGCTTCTTTGACCAGGTAGAGCTCGCTGACAAACTGGGCTTTGGGGTCGCCTGGATAGCGCAAGCCCACCTATCGACCGAGGTCCAGAAGAGGAACAGATCCCCAGTAGTGCCCCATTATCCGGGGGAGGTTGGGCTATGTACGGACTTCTTCCAAGTGGCCCGCGAGGTCTTAGCGCGCACCGAAAGGATGGATGTGGGTAGCGCAGTAATGTCCATCCTAGCCTCTGGCGGCCCAATTGCCCAGGCAGAAAGAGTAGGGGCTTTCCTCGCCCTGCACGGGATGGATCCGAAAGAAGGTCGTCGTTTGCACGTTGGATTCTCTGCTGGTCGTTTCGAGTTCATGGCCCGGCCCTACGGCATCGTACCCCGTGATGAAGTCGAAGATGCCGCATGGCCGGCCCTTAGGGGCCAGATTTTTGCGGAGGCATCGGAGATTTTCCTTAGGCTTCTGAACGGCGAGGTCGTCTCCAGCGAAGACGTGGGGCCGACGGTCCTGACCAGGGGAAGTTTCCGCTCTGATGAAGATTGGATCGAGGTACAGAAAGCAGCGGCAAATCTGCAAGGACTGGACGAATTGCCAGAAGAGGTAGAGATAGCCAGGAGATACGAATTCGAGGAAATTAAGACAATACCACAAGATTGGAGGAGGGAGCTTCTGAACCTAGTTATTGGGAGCCATGACCCCAAGCTACAGATTGAAGTCAATAGATTCAGGCCTGTCCAAGTATTCAACCTAAGCATCACTCCGCCCAAAGTCATCGAAGATACTCATGAAAGGATGTCCGAGCACTATCACCCAGATGGTGGGAAATGGACCCGTGGAATGATGCCCAGGACTGTCATGGTTTTCATCAATGACGAAGAGGGATTGACCACAGAGGAGCAAGATGGAGCGGCAATGGATGAGGCTAAGGCAGCTCTCTCCACTTATTGGAGCGCCCTGGAGGGCACAATCGATCCAAGTAAAATCGAGAAGGCCACTGAGAACGCAGTAATTGGTAGTGTGGACAGTGTAGCCAGTCAAATCTTGGAACGTTTTCACCCTGAAGACCGTCTAATGTGCTGGTTTGACTTCTTCAATCATGACAGTGGTCGAGTAATGAGGAACATGGATGCATTCATGACCAAGGTATCCCCCATGGTGAANGAGGGGTTGTGANATGAAGGATACCAATAGGCCATCCAGCGTTNCCCCGGGCAGACCGGGGTCTGCTGTTTATCCGACTAACCCCCTNGGNGACAAGTTCGAGGNCATAGCAACCGGNAGAGACGTAGAATGGGAGCCATTGGTCGACTTCAGGCGANTGGATGTATCGGAAAACACCATTCATGGAGCTATTTCTTGGGCNCATGGCACGGAGATAATCCACTCGTTCGGAGGGAATGTCCTTGTTTATGGAAGATCGATGATGAAGCCACTGTTGATGAAGGCGTTCGCGAGGGAGCTGGAGGATGAGGGATTGAGCTGGGAGCAGAAGGCAATCGCATGCTCTTCCCACAATGGTGACACAGAGCATGTCGCTGCCGCGCAATCAATACTTTCAGAATCAGAGTGGGGCCTTATGCAATGTCCTTTGGACGTGCCATTGATTCAATTCGGACGTCAAGTCAGGAGGCCACGGAGATGGTTTCACACATGCTCGGGCGAGCATGCTGCGATGCTAAAGGCCCTCAGGAGAATGGGGATAAACAGAGCAGGATATACCCTTCCCAACTCCCCATGGTTCCCCAAATTTATCGATATTCTAAGAAGGATGCTGGACGATCCAGAATGGGAGCCAAAGAGAGTCGCAAAGGACGGTTGCGGCCTTCCCACAGTTTCGAATACTGTCGATGAGCTTGCAGTGATGTTCGCTGGGCTAGCGAGAGACAGGGATGACGACTGGATTTGGGAAGCAATGAACAGGAACCCTGACCTAATTGGTGGGTTCAACCGATTGGATTCAACGTGCCTCAAGGCGGGAAACGGGGAGCTACTGGCAAAGGAGGGTGCTGATGGACTGCTCGGCCTCTCGTTAGTCCACCCTGACTGGCCGAATGGGCTGGGGATAGTTATCAAGATCGCCCATGGCTGGAACTCCCAAGCGACGTGGTATGTTGCCAGGGCCGTCCTTGGCGTCCTTGGGATAGATCTGAGGAACCCTTACCCACTCCACAGGCAGAAGGCTTTCATTGTGCCAAGGGTGGTTCCTGAGAGATACTTGTCTGAGCTGGAACAGGTTGTTACATGGGACGAATGGGACCCCAACAGAGACAGCTTCTCGATAGGCTGGAAAGAGCATGATCAGGCGATGACCAGGTCTGATCCTTTTGCGAACGAAGGTGGCATGGATGGTTGACGAGAGGATTCTGGAAATAAAGAACTACATCGGAGGCGACTTCATTGACAGCCCCAGAGGCGATTTTCTTGGCGTGTTCGAACCGGCAACGGGTCGGCAATTCGCCTCTGCACCTCTTTCTGATGCAAGCGATGTTGACATAGCCGTTGAAGCCGCTCGAACCGCGCAGCCGTCCTGGGGAGCCCTTGGGATAAGAGAGAGAGCAGATTGGTTGGAAAGGATCGCTGATGCACTAGAAGAGAGGCACGAGGAGGTAGCCTCCTTGGAGAGCAGGGACACTGGAAAGCCGATCTCGCTTGCTAGGTCAGTCGATGCGACACGCTCCGTGAGTAACTTCAGATTCTTCGCGGAAATGCTCAGGAGCCAAGATCAAGAGGTTTTCGAGATGGCAGACGCCTCGAATTTCGTCGTTAACAAACCAGTGGGCGTAGGTGCATTGATCACGCCTTGGAACCTGCCCCTCTACCTGCTTTCATGGAAGATTGCACCGGCAATAGGGATGGGTAACTCTGTGGTTTGCAAACCTAGCGAGCTGACGCCGATGACAGCTGACCTGCTGATGAGGGTGTTCGATGAGATTGGATTGCCAGAGGGAGTAGTGAATCTCGTTCACGGTGATGGCATTGGTGCTGGTTCGCCACTAGTTTCCCATCCGGGAGTTGATTTTGTTTCATTCACAGGAGGGACCTCGACTGGAGGCAAGGTGGCGGCCTCGGCGGCCCCTTCCTTCAAGAAGCTGAGTTTGGAGCTAGGCGGGAAGAATTCAAGCATAGTTTTCTCTGACTGCGACATGCAATCGGCCGTCTCCGGTGTCGCCAGAGCTGGTTTCCTGAACCAAGGCCAAGTCTGCCTATGTGGGTCGAGGATACTGGTTGAGGGCAGCATATATGAGGAGTTCAGGGAAAGGTTTGTCCGGCATGTCGAACAAATGAAGGTCGGCGACCCATCGAATGAAGGGACGGAGCTTGGCGCACTGATTTCCCAGGACCACCTTGAGAAGGTTCTAGGATACGTAGAGTTGGCCAAGGAGGAAGGAGGAAACATCCTCACTGGGGGGTCGAGATGCTCTCCTGATGGCTTCGAGGGTGGCAACTGGATGCTTCCAACTGTAATCGAGGGAGTCGGTGCCGATTCTAGGTGCGCGACTGAGGAGATTTTCGGGCCATTGGTCACATTACACAGTTTCGAAAGCGAGGAGGAGGCTTTGGGAATTGCAAACAACACTAGGTACGGGCTCGCCGGAAGCGTTTGGACTGGCGATCTCGAGAGGGGGAGATCGTTTTCCGAGAAGATGGAAACCGGGATGGTATGGGTGAACTCATGGCTTCACAGGGACCTGCGGGCCCCCTTCGGTGGGGTGAAGGACAGTGGCGTTGGTCGCGAGGGGGGGAGATGGAGCCTCGGCTTCTTCTCCGAGGCCATGAACGTATGCGTTAAGCGCGATTGAGTCAGTAACAGTGAAGTCCCGATTTGTCCAGAGCGCATTGGATGGCGTCCGTCGGAATAGTTGGGCTCGGGGCTTACCTGCCACCCCGTAAGATGACGAACGAGGACTGGGAGGGGATTGTCGACACTAGCGATGAGTGGATTAGCACCAAGACAGGGATGAAGGTTAGGAGGATTGCCGAAGATGACGTTTGCACCTCCGATCTTGCAGTCGAGGCTTGCAAGCGCGCCCTGGGCGATGCTGGTTTGGAAGCATCTGACGTGGACATGGTGATACTTGCGACTTCTTCCCCGGATGTGCCGCTATCTTCGACTGCCGGGATCGTGCAGTACAAGCTTGGCTGTTCAAACTGCGCTGCATTCGACATCAACGCTGTCTGCGCGGGCTGGGTCAATGCGTTGGACGTGGGGGCCAGATATGCCGGCTCGCCTGGATACAGGAACGTGCTCGTGGTTGGATCCGAGATCTACTCCAGGATCCTGAACTGGCAGGACAGGAGCACTTGTGTGCTCTTCGGGGACGGCGCTGGAGCCGCAGTTCTGTCCGAAGTAGAAGAAGGGAGGGGGTTATTGGGGTCATGGCTCATGTCAGATGGGTCTGGCTCATCGGTAATTGAGATTCCAGCGGGCGGGGTCAGGACGCCTTGGAATGCTGATGGATTCGAAGATGGGATGCAGTACTTCCAAATGGATGGAAGGGCGGTTTGGGACTTCGCAGTCGAGGCTTTCCCCCAGGCTGTGAGATCGGTGCTGGATAGGGTGGGTAGGGACCTAGGAGAGGTCGACCTGATCATCCCCCACCAAGCAAACATCAACATCATCGAAGCCGGGATGAGTGGCCTTGGCCTTCCCATGGAGAAGACATTCACAAATCTGCACAAGTACGGAAACACGGCTGGAGCGAGCGTTCCAATAGCAATGCGTGAGGCGATGGACGAGGGCCTAATCGGCCCTGGATCACTGGTGGTGACGGCTGCATTCGGTGGCGGACTGGCATGGGGTGCTAATGCGATAGTCCTCTAAATATGGAAGAAGGGTAGGCTTTTATCCAAAACTCGGGGCAGGTAGGGCGATGAGGTCACTAGCGGTGATGCTGACCCTTCTGATGATTACTACTGTTCAGTTTGGAATTATCGAGCGTGCTGAATGGCTCGAGGAAGGGGAAGTCTTGGTGCCATCGAGTGGTTCTGATTCCTCGAATCAGACCCATTCCGGAAGTCAGTTCCACGTAGATCAGACCAGTGGAAACGACTCGTGGGCAGGCACGCAGCAATGCCCCAAAATGACAATTCAATCGGCTGTCAGCTCCGCCGCGCAGGGGGAAACGATTGTCGTCGGTGCTGGTACCTACCACGAAGTGGTAACCCTGGATAAGGGAGAGGTGACACTCAAGGCGGCTGAAGGGGAGAGGGTGATTCTGGATGGCAGCGAAAGCGTGACTGGTGACCTAGGGGGCACTTGGACCGTTCACGACTCATCGTCCCCCGAGGGAGTCGTCTGGAAGGCGGACCTTTCGAAGGAAGCATGGCAGCTTTTCGTTGACTACGAGGAGGAGATGCCTGCAAGGTGGCCTAACGCCAACTTCTCGGATGGAACCGCCCTCAACGACGAGGAGTTCTGGGCCCACGGAACCGTGGACAAAGATGACTACGAGACGGACTCGGCCACCGATTGCAACGCGGGTATGGCGAAGTACCAAGACGGCAGCAAGTACTACTGCCTGAACTACCTGAACGGGGAGCTGGAGGATGACAACGGAACTTACCAAGGCCACAATGGCCTGAACTCAAGCGGCATCAACGCGACTGGCGCCATAGCCGTCCTCAACATCGGCTCCTTCAGAACCTGGAGTCGGAACGTAACGTCCCACAACACGAGCAATGGGTCCTTCACCTTCGACCCCGTGCCAAGCGGGGAGTGGAAGTACAAGCACCACATGTACTTCCTGACCCAGAAGCTGGATCTGCTTGACACCCCTGGCGAGTGGTTCTTCGACCACAACTCGGCTGGAAACACCGTTTACTACATGCCGAGGGATGGGGTCGACCCCAATGACCTGGGCATCAGGATGAAGACGCAGCCTTACGCCATCCTTTGCGTCGACAACGACAACGTCGTGGTGGACGGCTTCGACTACTTCGCAACCACATTCAACCTGGATGACTGCGACGGCTCCAAGATACTCAACTCGACCTTCCTATACCCAAGCACCTCAAAGAGGTCTCTCGGCCATGCAGGCGAGGACATGGACAACAGGTACGTGTCAAGGGTGAGCGATTGCATAGGATGCCTTATCGAGAGGTGCGAGTTCCTGTACACGGACGGGGCTGCCTTCGAGGCCCATGGTGGGGCTTCGAGCTCCATGAACAACCAAATCAACAACTCTTACTTCTACTACATCGACTGGTCCGGCTCTGACCAGAAGAGCCTGATGACCACCATAATGATGGACGGGACGTCAAACATGTTCACCAACAACACGATGCACAAGACCGGCACATCTGCCACGATCAGGATAGGCAACGCCCCCAAGATCATGTTCAACGAGATATACGACACAGCGCACATCCAGTCCGACGGTACTGTCGTCCAGATGATGCAGGCGGAGCAGGAGGGCGCGATAGTCGCCTACAACTGGATCCACGACGTACCCAAGTACGGTATCAGGATGGACGGCCCCTTCGGCGGGACAAACTCAGGCAGGAATGCGAGCGTCCACCACAACGTTCTGTGGAACGCGAACGGGGCTATTGTTGCCAAGGGGGACTACCACAACGTGAGCAACAACACGGTCTTGCTGGGCTCGGACGGGGACAGGAACCACATCATCGTGCTATACGACAGCACGGGGGGGAACGAGAACTCGACGATAATGTCCAACGCCGCAGACTCGATAAGCGGCCATCGGACCAACTCTAACACCACATCCCCGATACCCGTCAACTCGACGACGATAGGGAACAACTGGAACGGTTACGACGCACACGTCACAGACGGTAACGTATCCGCTCAGCTCGAGGGAACCCATCTGGGAGATCTCCCAGCTCCTGGTTGGAACGACTTCAGGCCGATGGCCGGATCCGAGATCGACCTTATGGGCGCGGGAGCATACTCATCGACCCAAAACGCCACCTCGCCGGCGGACCTGTCTGACTTCGATCCCTCGACCTTCTACTGGGTGCCTGGGATAAAGAGGAATTCTTCGGACCCATTCAATCAATCGACCTACGACCTACCTTGCTTCGGCGGGACATTCAGAGCGATCGAGGGAGGCAACTGCACCTTGGCCCCTGTCGGTCAGTTTGTGGGAACCTGGGGGGCTACGAACTCCACTGCCTGCGCTCCCGGGACCTGGCAGAACCAGACGGGTCAGACCAGTTGCATCGATGCCGATGCAGGGCACTTCGTTTCATCGAGCGGATCCACTGACCAGGCCCACTGCTATCCGGGGACATACCAGCCAGACCCCGGCCAGGCCAGCTGCATGAACGCGACTGCTGGCCACTACGTCGATACCAACGGCTCGGCCTCCCAGACGCCTTGCTCCCTTGGGACCTACAACCCCAGCAACGGGTCCAACTCATCGGTCGCGTGCATGAACGCTACTGCTGGCCACTACGTGGACACCAACGGCTCGGCCTCCCAGACGCCTTGCGCCGCTGGTACCTACAACCCCAACTCATCCTCCAACTCCTCATCGGACTGCCTGACGACGCCGGCTGGCAACTATTCGAACCCA
>PBUX01000027.1 GCA_002728565.1 Methanobacteriota archaeon
CAAAATACGTTCACCATTTGACAGGTGAACGGTGGGTCTCACCTGGGTAAAATCATAAAAGGGATCGGGATCTATCTCTGCTATTTTTTGAAATTTGAGGCGGGTCCGCATGAAAGCCACCGAGTCAGACGCTGCCATGCCAGCGTCATTCCAACCACTCCATCCGCAAATCAAAATCGGACGACGAAGTTGCAGATCGTTTTCAACACTGAGAATCAATTCTTCAACCACTCGGAGCACCTCCAGATATACCCGAGGTCTATAAGACCAAGGTATTTTCTCTAGTCACCATGGTAAAGGCAAGCTAGCTAATCCACCTTTCAATCCTCTCCGGACCGCGGTTTCGATGAGTAATCCCCCCCTAGGATGAGAAAAATCAACAAGTCCGATCAATATCACTCCTCGATGGATCAACCACCATTGTGCGAGCTCATAATCCGCTAGACAATCCTCCCACGAATAGTCTGATACTCCGTTCTCCATCAGTTCGTTCCAGTAATATGCAACCAACTCCATCTGTGATCCTTGGACGTCATCGTGAAGGTTTGGAAGAAGGAAATATGCTATGTCGGTCATTGGTGTATAGACGTTGACCGTCTGAAAGTCAATCAGAATTGGGTCTGAACCGTCGTCCTGAAAAAAAATATTATCAAGACGGAAATCACCATGAATTAGTGTCGTATTCCGATTGCATTTTTCTAACACCTCAACCCCGTGCTCGATCAACCAATCAAGTTGCTCCCTCACTGTTTCATCAATCAGATCAGCAAATAATTCCCTGTACGCTGGCAGAGCTTTCATGAATAGACCGTGTTGAACCTTACTTTGGTTCGAACCATTGTGAATCCAGTCAACATCCTCGAAACTCTGTCTCCAAAAAGTGGCGTGGAATTTAGCAATAGATCGCAGCGCTGCTCTTGCATCTGCCAGGTCACAGCCTGCAACTTGATCCCCCACCCGAGCACTGGAAAGGTCCTCAAGGAGTAGCCCTGATCGACGCTGGTTCTGTCCAGCACTTTCAAGCAATTTATCTAATAGTTTTACAACTACAGCGTCAGGCAGCAGTCCAAGTGCCTTATTCACAAACCTTGATATCGCAGGCTCATCCTCGATATCTGCCCAGTAGCACCGAGGAGTACCAATATCAATATCTGGTGCATAATCTCTGTAAAAAAGCACCTCCCGCTGATAACTATCAAACAAAGTCGCCAATGCTCTGGATTTCGGAGACGGAGTCGGGAATTTTGCTATTAATTGTTGTGGATAGTCACCTTCACTAAATTCATACTTCACATTGATTCGTTCGATTTCACTGAGATATCCCAAACCTGCACCATGAGTATCTTTAGTAATGGAAACCACTCGATTGTCATGAGGAATCGTGTGCGACTCTGTCAGCACCTCAGTCAACCATCTCTCATCAACGTGATTAAGATCTTCCGGAATATTTGACATCAAGCCCCCCCAGGCCCTGCCAACTCAGACAAGCGCCATCTCGAATGCTTAAATATTAACGGCCATATTGAATTCTTGCTTATTGGCTCCCCGACGTGGATTCGAACCACGAACCTGCCGGTTAACAGCCGGCTGCTCTACCGTTGAGCTATCGAGGAGCGTACTCCAATTCTCCCCTATTTAAATCCGCAAAGCAAGTGGGAAAGTATGGGTGGCTGGCGGACCAGGGATCGAACCTGGGCTATGGGATTCAAAGTCCCGTGTGCTACCTCTACACCATCCGCCAACGTCATCCATCCTAAACCTTACAGGCATTACCGCCCACAGTTCACTCTGTCGGCCCAAGGAAAATCACGCTAGCATATCTGTATGCCGAAGTGGCGGAATTGGCAGACGCAGCGGATTCAAAATCCGCCGAGGTAAAATCTCGTGTGGGTTCGAGTCCCACCTTCGGTACCAAAACATCTTGCATGAGTAAACTCATTTCCTGACAATTCTGTACAAAACAACTGCCAGAAGCAAACCAACCACTAAGCTCACGAGAACAGCCGAAACCCCGTCGGAACTATCAGGCAACAACAATCCTCGATCGGCGCCTAACCAAGGCCACAGGACTCTCGAACCGCCAATCATTAGTCCAGTCAGAGCAAAGATCACGATCTGCCTATACTTCCTCAACAGGGTTCTGATTATTGAAGTGAATATAGCGGTCCCTACCCACGCGCCCGCACAAAATACTCCCCACACTACGAAATCTCTATCCCGCACAGCTTCGATGAATGTTTCGTATAGGCCGAAAATCAGGAGGACAAATGAACCACTCACACCAGGGAGTATGGTCGCCGAAATACTTATAGATGCTGCAACAAACACAAGTAGCAATGAGGGGTCCTCNATAGATGCTGCCGGTAGGCCAGCCACAANAAAACTAATACCCGCACCGCAAATCAGAAAAAGGAGGCCCTTCCAATTCAAAGANTCAATTGNTCGCATCGAAAAATATATTGATGNTATAACGAGACCNAAAAACAACCCCCGCAGTTCCTCAGGCCGAGTTTCAAGCANCTCAGCAATTANTGANGCACCCAGGAGAAGTGACGACAGTACGCCNATGCCAACGGGCATNACTAACTGCCACTCNATATCNCNGAGNTGAGCAAAGGCAAAACGGAACTTTAACTTANCGGCCATCTTTAGNGACGATAGTATTTGCCCGATCGAATTCAAAAGATNTTCCCAAATTCCAAAGGTGAAGGCCAANGTACCTCCNCTCACGCCAGGNACCAGATCGACCAAACCTATCACNAGGCCCATGAGAAAATAGCGCAAGCNGACANTGATTTTTCTGAGATTTNATTTCATTNCAAATATTCTNGGTCCCGCTNGGAGATTNCTGTCTGGCTANAAATAANTTAGTCCATTTCCACCCGAAAGATAAATGGATCAGACCATTCCCCTACATACAAAATGTTTCTTAGCCGTGCCTGNAGAATATTGTCACCTAACCTAAGTGATTTCAGATCCCAATTATAGAAATAGCCAGTATCCGCAAATTCAACNCGATCTGGGTATAAGANACCATGTGACTCAGCTAACGCACAATTCAGGCATCCTAGGGAAATCGCATTACCATTAAGCATTAATTCTGCCCAAAGGTATTCNTGTTCGAACCATCCAAATATNTGCNCNGTTTGTGCTGCTCCGGAAATATNCTCGACCAAAGGGAATAATTGATCGGCGANGGGGTTGACAGGTCTTACCAGAGACNCNTNCGGNGAACATCGTTCGTTCGCACACACNGAATCCACCGTGGGNCGAAGGGGGATTAGTAGATCCACTCCAAATGAAAAAGTACTCGACCAAGTGCCNTCCAATTCCCGNACCTGTATCGTGTGTGTTGACCCAAGTNCNAACTCAGATATTGCTTTAGCAACCTGATCCCANGNCACGGCAACACCTGTTCCGTCGAAACTGAATTCAAATTCAGCGTCTGGCCCAGTCTTTGAAAGAACTATTGCGACTGCCTCTCCAGGATTAACTCGCATGCGATCAGTATTGAATTGCTGTTTACAGTCATCATGAATTACCAGACCTCGACCACCTCTACACATCGCAACGATGTAGACCTCTTCTTGACCAATAGATGGAGAGGCAATCGCAGTAGGATTTGCTGCCAATTCCTCNTTAAATNCCCCATCATCTCTAGATTCATTGATAGGNGCACGGAAAAATAAGTTGGAAACAATAGCGACCATAAGAACTATAAAGGTAGCCAAAATTATTGAAGGAAATCGAATCCGATTCAAGTCATACTCCCGTTACTAATAGTGACAAAAATGCAACAAAAAAGCAATAACGAATGTGAAATGGAGCGGAAGACGGGGGTCGAACCCGCGACCTCCTCCTTGGCAAGGAGGCGCTCTACCACTGAGCTACTTCCGCAGTCTTATAGANTGCCAGTCTATCCTGAAACTGTCTTGCCTGCAGTATCTNCCATCGATCATCACTGCTGNTGATCGTGCCACGCAAACCATCGAGAAACTGGGAGACGANTCGCCTTGAGCAACTCACCAGTCTCCGAAANCTTCTCATCGATNTTNCTGGTGAAATTGGCAGTTGNTGAATTATTATGAAAAATCAGGTCACTTGCGGGGGCACGATCTTTCCAGTTTCTTTGTGATGCAAGCCGCTGCTTGGCTTCCTCTTCACTGAACCCGTTACGTTCCATCAATCTTGGCAGTGCCACATCATCCTCCGCCGCGACAAGCCANGTGGCATCACACCACTTCGAATATCCAGCCTCGATTAGGTTGACTGCCTCAAGAATCGCAATCGTTTCGGCAGTACAAGTCTCTCGCCATTCATCAATAATACTCTTCATTTCCGCAGCTATATCACCTATAGCTTTTGTCAGAGCATTCATACGCTCTTGGTCTCCGAACACTTTACTACCAAGGATTTTCCGATCAATATATCCGTCGTCACCGACAACCGAATCTCCAAACTCCGTGACTATCCTGTCAAAGCCGGGCTTCCCTGGGTCATACATCCGATGTACGACCTTGTCTGCATCGGCATGAATAGCNCCATAGTTCTCAACCAAGTATTGGCAAAGATACGACTTGCCAGTTGCTATAGATCCAGTAACACCCAATACCAGCGCCATGGGCAAGTCCTCCTATCGTTGGATTATCTCAGTTGATGCAGCTTCGTCTCTCGCACGCCCAAGCTGGAATAACATCGGTACCAACTGATGTGTCTCCCAAAGTTCCAATTGATCNGAGTAGTGTGGGGATTCAGAATTTCCCGACGCTCCACCCGGAATGATCCACCATCCTTCATTTGGATCGTCGAAATCCACGACCTGTCGATATACTGATAAAGCGCCCACCGGAAACACTGAGCCTATGCCCGTTTCGCCGGAGCCAACGCTCGAAACCTGAACTGTGTCACCATCGCCTCCCATCCCGGCATCCGGGGGATTTAATCTTTCACCCAACAAGGGCGCAAGTGTGTGTGTTGCATTGGTTCGATGAAACTTNCCCCAGTCCCAGAGGTTTGAATTTGGACCACCGATACGTACCGCTGAGGCCCACGCGATTTCAAGTGAGGACACTAAGATATCGGCCATGGATCTGCCATCTGGTGTTTGAGATGTGTTGATGTCCTCTATTGTCTGACCCAAGCCGTAGAACCATCTTGAGACAATTCCCTTGGCTGAGGCATTTACAGGCAGTTGAATCCAGGCCCAAGCATCATCACCGAGCACGGGTCGATAAATTTGTTCAATTAATGCGTCTCGAAGGCACGTGTAGAGCAGTCCTTGAGGACTGGTGCTAGTGAGTTCCCCGTCCCAGCCAGCTAGTAGCATTCTGGCTTGCTCTGCCGCACCCTCAGTTTGTGGTAGTGCAGCAGTATATTCTGCCCAACGACGAGCAGGTACAGAGGTAACATCACCCTGTAACCTTACAACATCTTGCGGGTCCCAAATCCGGTCATCGCCGAGCAGTTCGGCAAGCCGTTCGGCTCTTGATGGAACNGAGAATTCATGAGACAAAAAGGGTTCTGATTTGTCCCAAGGGCTTTGATTAGAAGTCGCAATAAATCCCTCGGGAGGGTTGATTGACTGAGGAAGTTCATCTGGTGGGACATCACCAACCCAATCTCCTGTCCCATCGGCACCAAATCCTGGATATACCCTTCCCGATACATCGGCGCGAACAGGAATTCTCCCTCGGTACAAATATGAAATGTTATCACTCGTATCGGCCGAAACAAGATTGTTTACTGGTTCTTCCCATATGTCTTGGGTNNCATTCAACTCCAACACTGTCTCNGCCATAAGCATCGGGCGCAGAGATTCCCACTGATTATTGACTCTGTCAGTCGCTGTATATCGCATCGAAATGCCAGCGCCTCCTCGGGGGTCCCCGTGCATTATTGCTCCGCGCTGCGTCGACACAATCTCCATCGGAACATCGGCGTGATCTTTCACCGCGATTGCTACATTTCGTACGTCAGCGGCGCACCACTCGCCCTGATCCTTGTATTCTAGTGTTCCTGAATTGTCACGAAACTCTTCCACCCATACGTCAGTGTAATCAGCACTCCCATGAGTGATATTCCAAGCGACTTGACCATTGAAACCGAAATGTGGAAATGCCGGAACCCCAGGGAAAGCAGCTCCCGCAACATTAAATTCCGGGCATATCACGTGGCACTGCCAGTACACGTTAGGAACATCAAGAGGTCTATGTGAATCGTTACAAATAATGGGCTTACCGGTCGAGGTTCGCGANCCGTGAAGAGCCCACGAATTAGAACCGCCATCCTCAATAGCAAGTGTCCCCAAATTCTCTAGAGACCGCTCAAGTTCTGGTTGACCTAATTTCACAGTCTGCTTCGTGACTCCAGCTGGTGGCAAAATGACCGCACCTCCCGGTGGCTCACCATCGAGCATGGCCATCGTCTCCACTCCAACTTTATGCAACAGATTGAGACGAGCAATTTTTGTCAGCTGCTTGCCCATAATGACATGCCGGACTTTGAAAACGAGAATAGANTGCCAGTTTTCCCACTGCTCCCAAGGGGTTCCAGTCAGGCCGTATTCAGGCGCCAGTTCGTTTTCTGTTACGAACGCGTTCACTCCGTCAGAATATCGCTGGAACATTTCGCGCGTTTCATCAGTCAGCGCCAGCTCATCAACGATAGATGCCTCATCGAGCTGAAATCTTCGGAATAAACGATCAGCTTCCAGCCCGTCGATACCTACNACTTCGGACCANCGCCCTGTTCCACGTCGTCGGTACCATTCCATCTGCCAGAGTCTATCTTGAGCAGAAGCATACCCCATGGCATACCACGCATCTATCTCCGATTGGGCTTCAATATGGGGAATTCCGTATGAGTCTCGATGTATTTGTATATCCATGAAAGTAATGTAGCCTAAAATACCGGAGTAGGGACAATTATTTGAGGGAAATNGGACACATATCCCGGATAGGATAAATGAAATTATGACAGGCCAACACCCGCTAATAGGGCGACATATTGACGAAGCCGATACACCCGCTCTATGGATAGATCTTGACGCATTCGAACATAACGCTTCAAAGATGCTGCAACTTTGTAACAACCAAAATGTGCGCTGGCGCCCTCACGTGAAGGCGAGCAAATCTCCTGATCTTGCTCACAGGCTTATTTCGATCGGTGCACAAGGAATCACGTGTGCCAAAGTTGCTGAGGCAGAGGCAATGGCTGCTGGAGGTATTAATGACATACTTGTCGCAAATGAGATCATTGGAACAACAAAGATTGAAAGATTAGTTCAGGTCGCGAAACAGGCACGGATNGGTGTTGCCTGCGATGACAAAGCGAATATATCTGAGATCTCGTCAATCGCCTCCAAATCTAACGTCACTATAGGCATCTTGGTTGATATAAACGTAGGCGCGAATAGATGTGGTGTCGCACCGGAGGAGGCACCTGCATTGGCCCGACTCGTGATGGAGTCCCCAGGGATCGAGCTGAGGGGACTGATGGGGTACGAGGGACACGTTATGGGCATGCAGCCAGAGGACAAAGAGGCTGCCTCTGCCAAGGCGGCCGACATATTGGCTGAAGCTAAGTCTCTGGTCGAGGCCAGTGGTCTCACTGTTGAAATACTTTCTGGCGGAGGAAGTGGTAATTACTGGCACGCTGCTACCCTCGGCTCCATCAATGAATTGCAGGCAGGAGGAGGAGCACTTATGGATATCTCCTACCAAGAGNTAATGAAATTACCGGATCATCAGTACGCNCTCTATCTCAACGCGCAAGTGATTTCGACGGCAGTAAAGGGGCGCGCCATACTAGACGCTGGATGGAAAACAACGGGCCGCCACACTGGTCTTCCAGTCATGTACTCCCACGAGGGGGCCGAGGTGACTTCACTCAATGCCGAACACACCATAGTTGCTCTCCCCGCAGGCATGTCNGTTGCACATGGGGACCGAATGACACTGGTNCCNCACTACAGCGATTCCACCGTNCTCCTGCATCGTGAGATGTATGCGGTGCGCAACCACATCATTCAGGACATCTGGGAAATAACGGGGGCGGGCGCTCTCCGCTAATTATCCTCTCGGCAAGCTCAGCCCTCTAGTCGCAATGATATTACGTTGAATTTCACTCGTCCCTGCACCGATAGTTTCAGATACTGTTGCTAGATAATATGTGCCCCATCGCGCACGATCTGGGGTGCGTTCATCATCCTCATCGTACAGCATGGCATGTAGTCCAATCCCGTGCAGACCTGTATTCGCCATACGCTGATGGAGTTCTGAGGAGAATAGCTTTTGAACCGATGATTCATAATTCGCGATAATCCCTTTGTCCTGAAGGGTGATAATTCGATAGGAAAAATTGCGTGCTACGGCAATATCAATCTGACATTGAGCNAGTTGCAAACGAGTAATCTCGCTCCGACCTAAATTNGTGCGACCGTTAATCTTNTCCCGTTCACTCCGCATGAAGTCAAGAAGATCATCAAGTCTATGCTGAAATCCAACGGCTGAGCCAATAGATGACCTCTCGAAATCAAGATGAGTAGCTCCTACATACCAACCCCTGTTTACCTCACCTACGGCATTGGATACGGGCACCCGTACATCTTCGAAAAACACCTCGTTGAATGAAGTAGCACCTGTAATCTGCTCCATCGGACGAACCGTCAAACCTGGTGTCTCCATCGATAATAGNAGNTACGTAATTCCTCGGTGCTTGGGTGCTTCCGGATCNGTCCGAACCAAGGCAAACATCCAATCCGCATACTTCGCACCGGACGTCCATATTTTCTGACCATTGATAACAAAATCATCACCGTCGCGAACNCCNCGTGTCTGCACCGACGCGAGATCCGAGCCAGATCCTGGCTCCGAGTATCCCTGACACCACGCAACATCACCATTCACCAGATCATTCAGATGCTGTTTCTTCAGCTCCTCAGACCCNTGCACCAGTATGGTCGAACCCACATCATGTACCGATATTGTTGGTGCCCGNTTTTCATTAAAGACTTCCTTCATGATGAACTGGTCCATCACACCCATATCAGCACCACCGTANTCCTTCGGCCATGCTGGAGCTATCCAACCNCGATCCAAAATCTCTTTACGCCAGTCCTTCATGACTTCCACACGCTTCTTGTTACCGAGCGGACCGCGGTGCATACCACCTAGTGACCCAGCGAATCTCTGGTCCTCTCTAAGTTCAGTGGGAAGTTTCTCGTCGATGAATGTCTGTACGACCTTCCGCCATTCTGCTTGTTTCTCGGTATCGCTAAAATCAACCATGAATCAGCCTCCGTGCTTAATTTATATCCGTCATCTCGTCCATCAGGGTACCACGCCCTAAAACGACTGGCCTAGTCACACAAACAAAAAGACCACCTCACAAGGAGGTGGCCCTTTCTCACCTGGGATTTAGATATCCCGAGGTGGCTAAATCAATTTAACTTCGTCGACGTGCGACAAANCCCGCTGCTACTGTACCGAAAGCAGTCGCCATAGCGGCGGCAGCCTGTGCAGCCAATGGTGCACTACCGGAAGCAACAAGACCAGCCATTCCAGTACTGGAAGGTGCTGGTGCGGTTGTAGTAGTTGAGTCTGAGTCTGAGCTGGAAGCAGCAGCAGCTANTGAAACACTAGCAGCCTTTCCAGATGCAGCCACAGCTGTACCACTAGCGTCACCACTTGTAGCTGTTACAGTAGCGCCAGCTGCAGCACAGGTAGACTCGACTCGGAAGGACCATTGTCCTGCTGAGTCCGCAGTTGCTGTACCACAGTCAGTTCCGCCAGAAGAGACAGTGACCGTAGCCCCTGCACCAGCATCACTACCGTATACGGTAAACGGTGGGGTTTGTGCGAATGCAGCCGATACCAACAGTGCTGATGAAATCAACGCTGTGGCAGCTCCGACTGCACCACGTGAGAAGAGGCGAGTGAGAGTCATACTTAATCCCTTTCCTGCTTAACATTTGAAGGTGCAGTCACTTTGGTGCTGCACCTTCAAATGTTTATTATTCCTTTGCCCTCTAGCAATTATCCCTGTTCGTTACCGAACAACAATAACAGCTGAGTTAGCAGCAATCGCTGCAGTACTGGCAAGACCAGTGTCTACGAAGTCAGGTGTACCAACTACGTAACCCTGGAGGAC
>PBUX01000028.1 GCA_002728565.1 Methanobacteriota archaeon
CCCCCCAGTCACTCCCTCTCTAGCTTCATCCCAAGTGGGAGGATCTGTGTCAGCACTGGCTGCATTAGTTAGAATGGTGAACAGAAGAAGGGTGGTAAGCGCGAGGGCCAGCCGTGATTGCATGGNCATCCTAAGGAAGAGGGATATTGAATGCTTGCGGGTTATTGGGATGATTCGAATGCGCTAATTGTTCGCTCTATATCCTCATCGGTAATGTGCAAGTGCGTTACTGCCCTGATTGAAGTGTCATCGATNGTGAGGNTGTCGACTCCGTGTTTGGAAAGTCTGGAAACTAAGCCATCGGCGTCTCCGTCTTTGCATGTAACATAAACCATGTTTGTTTGGACCTGATTGAGGTTTACGGAAAATCCGGGCATTTGAGATATTGCTTCTGCCAGCCTACTCGCACGAGCGTGATCATTGGCTAATCTCTCAATATTGTTCTCGAGCGCGAAGATTCCCGCGGCTGCAACTACTCCAGCTTGGCGCATTCCTCCGCCGAACATTTTTCGCCATCTGTATGCCCTTTCTATCGTCTGATCTGAGCTTACTAAGACGCTGCCAATCGGGGCTCCTAGCCCCTTACTTAGGCAAATTGATACTGAATCGTATTCTTTGGCGATTCGGGACGCGTCTTCTCCTGTTGCTATTGAAGCGTTGAAAATTCTAGCCCCATCCATATGTGATACACAGTCATTGTCTCTGGCTATTTCAGCAATAGCATCCAGCTTTGATATTGGATAGCAAGTTCCTCCCCCTCTATTTGCACTATTTTCAACGCAAACCATCGATCCATTAGGATAGTGCCCAAGGCTTCCATCTCCCTTCCTAATTGCCTTGGAAACGTCATCTGGTTCCATGATTCCTAGTTTTCCCTCCACCAGTGCGACAGAAGTCCCCGACAAGGCAGCGAATCCCCCGCCTTCATAGATGTAGATGTGGCTATATCTCTCAGTCACTATTTCATCTCCAGGCTCCGTCTGGGCCCTGATTGCCGTTGCATTGGACATGGTGCCNGAGGGGATCAGTAGTCCTCTCTCCTTGCCTAACATTTGCGCCATACGATTTTCCAACTCTATCACAGTGGGATCATCGCCCAAGACGTCGTCCCCGACAATCGCATTCGCCATNGTCTCCCTCATNGCTGGCGTTGGCTGTGTTACTGTATCGCTCCTCAGATCAATACGATCGCTTGGATAGTCCCGCACAATTGCACCAAAGAAGATTTTTTTCATAACTGATGCTGTTGCGANTTTTTCATCTTCGCATGTCTTCGGAGTACAGGTAAGAGCGTTTCTTACCCTTGGATTTATTTTCTTGGCGCTTCGAAAGATNGATTGCTACCATGGTNCCTAAAATGATTGTTGGGACGGCAAAAATGACAATAGTCAGCCACAAAGGTCTCTCGGGTTTGTTGCAACTACTCTGCCCTGCAAGTTCCTGAGATTGGCCAGATGGGCATTTAATTTGTTCGATAGATCCCAATTCAGGGACGTAGAAGCCTGGGTCTGCTGGAGTGCAAGATACTGAATTCGGGGCTTCTTGGTATGTTCCTGGTTCGCATGGAGTCTGAGAAGGAGANCCTATGCCCTGAACAAAATTGCCTGGAGTTGATTCTTGGCAGGAGTCGGTGCCAGACTCGGTCTGGAAGGTTCCTGGCCTGCAGGTGCTTTGGGAAATTGCCCCTGGTTCGGGAACATGATGCCCCGGCATTGCTGGTGTGCATTCACTCTGGCCTGGGTCTGACTGAAATGACCCCGGAGAGCAGGGTACCTGGGAATCTGGGATTCCATCNGCTGGAACATAGTTACCCGGATTTGCAGGTGTGCATTCACTCTGGCCTGGNTCTGNCTGGAAATGTCCCGATGGGCAAATAGTCTGACTAGATGCTCCNGTTTCGTTTACGAAATATCCAGGAGAGGAGTCGAAGCAAACGGTTCTGCCNGGATTCGGCTGATAGGTNCCNGGAGCGCAGGGTTCTGCCAATGAGGCGCCATCTAAGCTAACTGTTTGTCCGGGTGGTGCTGGATCGCATCCAACTTGCCCGGAATTCTGCTGGAATGAGCCAGATGGGCAGGGAGATTGGGAGAACGCGCCATCTAAATCGACGAAATGACCTGGTTCCGCTTCAGTACAGTTTCCTTGAGCCAACTCAGCTGCAAAGGATCCTTCCGAGCATTGANTTTGGGAAGTGGCGCCCGATGAGTTGACGAAGTGTCCTAGTTGGGCTTCAGTGCAATGATCTGCACCAGAATCTGATTGGNATGTCCCTATATCGCAGGATGTCGGTTGAGCTGACCCTGCGAGGGAGTAGTTCCCNGGTGGAGTTACAANACAGTTANCTTGCCCATGTTCTGATTGGTATGTCCCTGATGGGCATTGGCTCATCATGGTGGATCCTGGTTGCTCAACATAGTGTCCAGGTAAAGCGTCATTGCAGGCTTGCTGTCCTGTCATGTTTTGCCAAGTTCCAGGTGAGCAGGGAGTCTCATTTATAGATCCGTAATCGGGTGCGAAATGTCCCTCCTGAGCTTCAATGCAAGAGGTTTGGCCCTGTTGGTCCTGCCATGTGCCGGGGGGGCAGAGAGTCTGGGAGAATGCGTTCTCAGTAGTGAAGTGCCCGGCCTCAGCGACTTTGCAAAATCCGGAAACGAACGAGAAATAGCTCCCTAGATCGCAGGTCAGTGAACTAGAAATTCCACAATCGTCACTCCAAATTTTCTGAACGAATCCTGGCCTATCGACAAATGGGTTCCTATTTCCCTGATAAATCTCAACTCGATCGTTTCTGGCCCTCTCTTCTATTGAGACTGGATCTGAAATATGCCAAGAAAACAATGTGCACTTNACCCCAAAGGTTCCATTGACTGCAGAGGGGGAGGTGTAAGTGTCAACCAGCGTCAGGTTTGGCTCATTTCCAAATCCATCATATCTCAAATCCATGTAGAACAGTGATCTAGCTAGGTCTCCCTTGATCTCATTTGGAGGCTCCCATGCATCCCAAGAATAATTGCAATCGGTGCACTCCGAGTGTTGACTATCCGCATTATCGAAGTCTCTATCGCTTCTTGCNGAGTTGATGGTGTTGTCAACAGGCCTGATGGCATGAAGATCAGTTCCTGCAATTTTCTCTGTGGCCGTTCCGAAGTCACCATGGGATTGGGGCCACAGGTGCTCACGATTCCAAGATTGGTCAGAGCATTCATTCCCATTGCCACATGTGTCGTTCTCTGAATGAGATCTCCGACTGTAGAAAAGCAAGACGTTGGATGAGTTTTCTGGATCCTCATCAATTTCAGCCAAGGCGTCCCAGGCGGTCGAATAGTCCAACGATGTGTGATTATTCACGATTTCATAAAGAGCGGATGAGAGGTTTTCTTCGTTGAGAAATTCTAAACCCGTGTAACTCTGATTTGCTGATACNCTAGAAATAAAATTGGCCTTTAGGTTTAGTCCGTCTGAAAAGGAAATAGGGAGCGAGGTGTTTCCTAGAAGCANGAGCGTTAGTATGATCGGGATCGCCCTTGAAGTTGGGGATTGGGCCATGACATACGTATTCNTCCATGGGACTTAACGGTTTTTTCTCATTGACTAAATTTGCATATTGGATGGTCAAACTAATTTGCAACTTCCTTCACGACCGAGCATGGNTGGNCAGGCGAGGGTGGTGGAGTCGTTCCTCTCTGAAAACTGTCCACCAATGGGAATATACGAGACTCTTTACGCATTCAAGGACACTTTTGGCAGTTTTATGGGAACTGAGGGCACTCATCCATGGTCACAAGGATTCCCTCTTACGACGCCGCTTGAGAAGTTTGGTGGCCCATCGCTTCCAGATAGTGTAGACGTGACATGGGAAGATCGTTTCTATCCCAAGGCATGGGGCCACCCAGAGTTAAGAAGCGCCATTTCGGACTACTACAACTCTCAATATAACTCAAAGGTGTCGCCCGAGAATGTGATGATTTTTGCAGGGGGTAGACCGGGAATTTACACCGTCCTCGCATTCCTTAAGGAGCATGTGCAAGTCAGAATAGGAAGCATAGAATGGCCTGCATACCTAGACATAATGGAACAAACCAAGACGGTTTTCAAAACTGTCCCATTTACAAAAGAAAATGGATTTCACCCCAGTAATGAGTCCTATTTTGACCGTACCGGNCTTAATGCTAAGACTGGTCTGATGCCCATCATNTCNAACCCCCACAACCCATCTGGACAGACTCGCTGGGGAGAGGAGCTGAAAGAGCTGGTTGCATTGGCAGAAGGCCCGGGTAATGGNATATTGCTTGATGAAGCGTACGANATGTTTCATTCTCCTTCCGTAAGTGGNATTCAATACGTAAGTGACCTGGACAATAGCAACGTGTTCATTGCAGGCGCATGCACCAAGGGTCTGCANTCTCCTGGAATTCGAATAGGNTGGATAATTTCGAGTAGAAAGAATATCGAGACTTTGTCAAACTTCTCCAGCTTCGGAATGGGCGGGGTTAGCCATCCGTCCCAGCTTTACGCCGTTAAACTGCTAGAGGCTGGTCGTGTGCAAAGGGCAAGAAAGGCTGTAGAGGGGCATTACAACTGGCAAAGAGATAGGTACGGCAAGGCATTCAAGGATATGGGGCTAGGAGTCTATACCGGCAACGGTGGATTCTACCATTGGTTGGAGCTCCCGGAGGGAATGGCGAGCGATGAGCTGAATNGGAGGCTATTCAAGCATGGTGCAGCCATACTGTGCGCCGCAGATTGCGATATGGGTCGCCCNCACTCAAAGGACCCGTCTTATGTCACTCCTTATTCTCGCTTCTTCCGCTTCTCCTTCGGGCCTCTGCTGCCNGAGACATTTGATTCCGATGTAGNATTATTCAGGGAAGTTTTTGAAGAATACAAACGTGAAGTTCAAATCTGAATTCGGTCAAATCCTTAAATGATTGACTGTCTCCAATAAATCGTGGCGAAGCAACCGACAGCCGAACAGGCTGCAAAGATAGTCGAAGCGACCTATGAAGAATATCTCGAGGAGCCTGAGCGTTCCAAGCAGATTGCTAACATTCCTAAGCTTCTCGAGAAGTTTGANGGNGACTATGGTACGATGGTCAAGAAGCTGCAGTCCAAATATGGAAAGGTCAGCTCAAAAAAGAAAGCTCCGAAAGATGAGCCNGCCGAAGAGGAGGAAGTCGAGGAGGAAGTCGAGGATAGTACTTCTGGGAAATCCGAGGAAGAAATCAAGCAACAGACTGCTGAAGACAAGGCNGCTGCCAAGGAAGCAATTGCCGAGGCGAAGGCTGCTGCTAAAGAGAAGGCGGCTTCTGCTAAAGCCTCTGCNAAGGAAGCNAAGGGGCTGGCAAAGGCNGAAATTGAGGCGAAGAAGGCCAAGGCAGAGCGTAAGGCCGCCGAGAAGCAGGCGAAGAAGGCCAAGGAGGCGCTTGAAGCCGCGCAAAGCTCANCCCATCTGAGCCCTGAAGAAATGCGGGAAAAGGAGGCGGAGCTTAAGTCGGAGGCAAAAGAAGCCTCAGTTGCTGCTAAGGAAGCGCAAAAGGAAGCCAAGGATGCGCTAAGTGAGGCTAAGANCATAGGGGCAGATGTAGCCAAGGAGGCTAAGGCTACTGCCAAGGCNGAGGCTGAATTAAAGAAGGCTGAGATGGANCAGAAGNTTGCTGAGAAGCAGATCAAGAAATCNGGGAAGGCTAAATCAAAGGCGGAGAAAGAGCTTGAGAAGCTGAAAGAAAGGCGGGAAAAGGCCGAGGAAAAGCTTGAGACTCAGATGGAGGAGAAGCAAGCTGCTCTTGAGGCTGCGAAGGAAGAAGCTGCTGAGTCGAAGGAGGCCATGATGGATGTCAAGGCCCAAATGAAAGACGAGATAAAGGCTGCAAAAAGTCTTGAGAAGGATGTCAAAGCNAAGCAGAAGGAGATTGCCAAGACTCAGTCTGAAGCCGAAAAGGCTCTGGAAACGAAGAAGAAGATTGAGGAAGATATTGAAGATAGCAAGCAGTTCTCCAAGGATGTCGAACAGAAATCTGAGCAAGTCAAGGAGGACATAGTGANGATTCAGGCAGAGATGAAGGCTGCTGAAGACCAGTTAATCACCACAGAGAGTGAGGCTCAGAAGGCTGAGAGGATAGCCCTTGAGGCTGAGTTGAATCTAAAGGCGGACCTGATGGAAAGGGATCAGCTGATAATTGAGAGAGTTAGGCTGAAGGCGGTTCAAGTTAACTGGGCCCAGATTGGTGAAGCAGAAGACGAGGACCCCGATGACCTAACAAAGATTGAGGGGCTGGATGAATTCTCTGAGAGGAAGCTTAACGCACTTGGGGTACACACCTATGGTCAGCTTTCGAGGATGGATCCGGTTACTGCCGAGGTGATAAATGATGCAATTGAGTTCACTCCGGGCAGGATCTCAAAGATGATGTGGGCACAACAGGCCATNCAGCTNATGTCAATGAAGCGCTAGTCAGATTCGGCTGGTGAGTATATCTTGAAGTCCCTTAGTGGTGGNGTATACACATGAAGGTTGATTAGGTTCTCATTTGACTCGTTTGAAATTCTGTGNATGTCGNCCTCCTCTGCTGCGCAAATGCCACCAGGTTTGTACTCCCTAGACAGGATTGGAGTCGCNAGGCCTTCGTCATTGGTTTCGAATACTGTTTCTGTACAGGTGCCTGAAACTATCAGAAAGGCGCAGTCGCTCCCAACGTGATCGTGAATTGGGGTCTCCTGACCCGGAGACCAGCAAATTGCAACTAATTCATAATTCTCGTTCTTGCTGATTACGTTTCTCTGATAGCCGTCCTGAGAATATCCGATGCATCTTTCTATTGCCTCTGTGTTGGGGCTGAGAGTGGATAGTCTTGCATCGATTTCTGACAAACCTGGACGTCGATTGAGAGTGTGAAGCCAATTACTGAGCTCTCTAATTAATTCGCACTCTGAGACTAATTCGGAGCGTTCCTCCTCTGAAAGCACGACCTGTGTGACCATGCGCTTACGAAGAGGGAGTCGCTCATGACACTTATGGAATCTCAATTTACTAGCTTTAGNTCTCCTGTAATCTTGTCTATCTCATTCCTTGGCCCTGGACCTATCCCTACAACGGTCTCCGTTCCTGGTGGAATTTCGGTATGGCCTGCATCCTTAACTAAAGTGCAAACTAAGCCTGACTTCTTTGCAAGCGTGTGAGTCTTCTTTAGCTGAGCTAAGTCATCGACCTTGCATACGACCTTGCGAGCCCCGTTTCTCATGTACCGATCCAGTTCCCTCGGCATGATCCTCCTTGAGGCCAGGATGCACTCCGCTGCGGCATGTGAGCATTGAGCTGCCAGTTTNCCCTTGGAAAGTTGTAAGTCGTTCCTAGCAACTAGGACCATCGTTAACTCTTCAGTCCGAGGCAAATTCCCTCACCGTGACGTGATTCGGACTNNTGCNATGCCTNGTGATAATCTCGCTAACTGGTGCTGCCATCCATGCTACGAAAGCTAAATTCCCAACCAAATGCAATAAATCGAATGGAATTCCTGCGACCAAGTATGGTAAGAAATTCTCGGNCCCAATTGAATGGANTGCNCTAATTGACACNACAAAACCGAAGATGAATGCAGAAGCCCCTGAAATTACCGCCAATCGATTGAGATTCAACTGNTNACCTACCTTGATGNCATTNGCTGATAGAGNCCCTACTCCNCCNATNATTGACCAGCCCAATGCTTGGTATAGCGACCAAAGCCCGTGGCCTAGGAAAANATTNGAGAGCAATGTAACAGAAATTGCCNCNAATGCCGCTCGCGGAAATCCGTAGTGAATTCCCACCAATAAAACTACTACGGTAACGGGTTGAACGTTTGGAATTGGTTCGAGTAGAATACGCCCTGCAGCAGCAAATAGTGCCAAGACCGCCAATACTGACCAATCACTTCCGAATTGCAGATTTCTCTCGGACCACCAGAGTGCCCAAACCATAGATGCGAACATGCACGCGTTTAGTGCAAGCATTCCTTGTGGCCCGATTGCCACTGCATGAGCATCTAGCATGTTATCCCACCCGCTTCTATGGGCCTATGTTCTTGATGGTTGTGATTGATATTCTCACCAGGTATCTACTCGCCAAGTAATT
>PBUX01000029.1 GCA_002728565.1 Methanobacteriota archaeon
GCCAATATTCAACAGTTCGACCTCTGGGAACATGAGGAGGAGGAAGAACAGGACGACCTCTGGGAACATGAGGGGGAGGAAGAACAGGACGCCCCACTTACGCAAAGAACCGATACATCAAATCCCCTGATGGCCAATTTAGAAAATCAGGATTTCAACGGTCACTCTGCGGGCCAAGGGGCCGCTGATCCCGAAGAAAGCACAGCAATGAAAGAAATTACTGAGACGAAAGCAATAGATTCGCCATTGGAAAAAGGAGAACATATCGATCAAACCCCCACAACTCTCCATTCAGCGCCAATCAAACAAGACAGTGGCTTCATGGGACTCAGAGGGCGTTCAAAAATAGCTTCTGATAGCATGCCAGTCGGTCCATTCGATGAAGTAATTTCACTCCAAGAAAAACCTACTAAAATCTTCCAGAAAACTCCTCAAACCCCTCCCAAAAATCCCGTCAACAATACTGAGAAAAATTCTGCAAGGACGGAGAAATCCGACGAAACCAAGGTCTTCTCCTCTGAAGGTGAGCTATGGACAGTGGAATCCGAAATGGAAACAACCCTAATTCGTCCTTCCGCAACCAGTCAATTGAATCCTGATTACAATTCATTCGAACAAGAAGTCACCCAGGCGGCAAGCCAAGAAAATGCCGAATTTTTCACCGAACCTCCACCAATTTCTAACTCAATAAGTTCTGAGTGGCAAGTTGAGGAGATTGTGGATAAAGACCACTTACAATCATTGAGTGATGCAGAGGAGCTGATAGTCTCTATTTCGAGGCAAAGGGAGGTCTCTCCATCCGATCCAGAAATCCAAGCTCGTTTGGAAGTAGGCAGGCCTAGACTATCCCAAATTTTCAACTCATTACGCAGATCGGGAATACTTTCCGTTCGCAAGAGGGGGAGGTCTAGGCTTTTCAGACTGAGCGATAATGCCTCAGATCTAATCTAAAGGGTGATAATTTGGAGGACTCAATTTCTAATGAAAAATTGGAGAAATACTTCCAATTATCCTCGGAAGCCAGATCAAAGGCCACTCCATCAACAAAAAACAAAGATGAACAGGAAAAACTCGCCGACATGCTTTCGATGTTCGACTCATATTTCTCGGACGCCCGGCATTTCGCCGATAGCGGGGATTTGGTCAGCGCCTTCGGAGCAATAAACTACGCACATGCCTGGTTAGATGCAGCTGTGAGAATAGGTCTAATGGACGGACACGGCGATGATAGATTGTTTACCCTGCCAATCAATTAGGTAACAGAGTTTGCATAGCTATCTTTCAATCAAACGCAAACGCTTACCAGATGTCACTTCGATATATGAGCCTCCTGAACCGATCAATCTTCTCTTCAGATCCTTGTCAACAGTGATTACCGGCCATGAGTTTAGCACAGATAGCCGAAAAAGCTCATCGTCAGGGTGACCGCCTCTTTCGTCTTCAACTTCTTTGGACCTACTGTATAGGATTTCTAGCAGCAATCCCCTTTTAGTGGTTGCAATCATGTCCAATTCTTTCCTCACTCCTTTTGTAATCCAAATATCTGCATCACCAATAGTCTCGGCAATTGCCATGTCGAAATTAACTCCGGCCTCCACCAATGATATCCAACCACAGGAATCAACAAGGACGCCAGCCATGCAATCATCCTTCGATGTTGCCGTGACCGATAAGACGCCATCTAGAACCAACCCTTCTGGACAGAGTAATTCTGCTTCCACTCTTCGCACAAATTGGGAGCCTGAGCTCCAGGGTCGCTTTTTTGCCCTTTATCGACGAAACCGTTCCAACGCTAGTCGCAGTAGCAGAATTAATCATCAGCATCTCATTGTTTTGCAATGGCCTTATTGTNTCCTTTTCACCATCTTCACTGGANACCATCGCTTCAAGGAGTTGCAANTCTAGGTTTAGCTTCTCCCAAATGGGCGGCAATTCACCTTCCCTGGCCATAACCTGGCCCGACAAATCATCCGCCTTGGTCGCTAGTGGGTCAAGGGGGGTGGAGATTCCGCACAAACCTCCAGCGAAAGCCGACTCNAAATCGNCACCACCACCTTTTATCCCTTCTATTGAGGTTCTAAGGGGCTCCCAGCTANTCTTACTNCCTTCTTTGACCCTTCTCCCGGGGGCAATAAGAATGCTGTCTCCGACTTTGAAAGATCCTTCAACTATGCTGCCACCAATCACTCCTCCTTTGAGTTCGGATGGCCTAGAACCAGGNCGATTAACGTCGAATGACCTTGCCACGTACATCAACCCACCACTGTCCNCGGATCTATCTGGCGTGGGTATNGTTTCTTCAATCGATTTAATCAGTGCATCGAGATTTACATCATGGTGAGCCGATATAGGAATAATGGGGGCGTCTTCTGCAATCGTCCCCTTNACGAAACTCTTTATCTCACCAAATGANTCAATTGCCCTATCCCTGCTAACTATGTCTATTTTGTTCTGCACTATGACAATGTTCTCTATGCCAGCAATCTCCAGAGCGGCCAAGTGCTCTTTTGTCTGCGGCTGAGGGCATTTTTCCGTTGCAGCCACCAATANGAGGGCNCCGTCCATTATAGAAGCCCCTGAAATCATCACCGCCATCAGAGTCTCATGCCCCGGGGCATCCACAAATGAAACGACTCTGAGCAACTCTCCATCACCATTCTCACCCTCTGGCGCCTTTCCCTTGGGGTAATGGACGCCATCTTTTGTTCTGAAGAATGATGTATCGGCGTAGCCCAATTTGATACTTATCCCCCTCTTTCTCTCTTCGGAGTGAGTGTCCGTCCAAGTTCCAGAAAGAGCCTTTGTNAGTGTGGTCTTGCCATGATCAACATGGCCTACCATGCCTATATTTACAACTGGTTGCATTGTGATTGAATCAGACAACTGGGGCACCTCAGTCGTCACTCCTCTTCCCCGGACGATTGNCCAGTAGAGGCCTCNTCACCTTCGATAATTGCCGCTAAAGAGCGATTTCCGTATTCAACGACTTTCAGATTTATCTGCCTAGTCTCTTGACTTATTACATTCCCTCTCAGATTTCTTCTCCGCCTCAAACCGTCGTACTTGTAGCGATAGGTCTTCCCGTTTTTATTGACGTATTTCTTACCCTTGTAACCTACTCCAGCTGTGATCAGTACTGATTTTACACCAGAACCGTCCAATTCAGGCCTCATTGGCCTGCCCGTTTGGTCAGAGCCACCGGTAATCTGGAGTTTGTATCCAGAGAGTGCCTTGTCNCCNTCGCCNACAAATGTGCCTTCCACTAAGTCGCCTATTTTCTTACCAAGGAAGTGGTTGAAGTTCGAACCAGTAATTTCGACTGAGAAAGACCTCCCNCCAGAAGTAGCAGCAGTGTCGTTGACTACCGCCTTGAATGACTGCTCACCCGCCATCTGGACACCTTGGACGCCACACCGACATAAGTCCCCTATAAGAGCGGTTCGGAGGNCCAAGCCCTATCCTCGCCATAGCTCTCTTTCGATTCTACTTTCTAGAACTGCAGGAGATGAGCTAGACATGCTAATGCTCTGGGTCCTACCTCTACCCTGAGNTGAATTGGTCGCTACAGTTCCGATCAAGCCCATGGTCTCGAGCTGTTTGATGTGTTTCCAGAAGGTAGTGTANCCCCTCGGCTTCTCCCCGAATTCTTCGCAAACCAGCTCGTAAAGCTTACGCGCATCGCCGCTTTTGATATCAGCAGCCTTCTTCAGNCTCCTACAAATTCCTAGNAGGACNAACTTCTGATGCCTACCTAGGCCGTCAATCTCACTAGGCTCTATTGATGGGGGACGAAGCGAACTGGGCTCAACATCACCTANCANCACTTCGTCCCTGCCGGCTTTCTCAGCCCTCCTAACTGATTCTTCCAGAAGCTCAATCGCCAATCTTGCGTCACCGCCGCCATCACTGGCGATCTTCCCAATTTTTTGTAGGACTTCCTCACTCACTGATCCGGGTCTGCAAGCTTCTTCGTATCTCTGTCTAGCAATCCCCACCAATTCCTCTGTACCATACGAGGGCAAGATGACATAGTTGCTGTTTCCCANACGAGATTTAATGGCCTTTTCAAAAAGGGAGAAAAGCGTATTCTCCTGACTAACTAGTATCAGGGATAAAGTTCCCTGGGACGNCTGCCCTTCATCAATTCTCAGAAGCTTGTATATCAAGTCAGAACTATCTCTCCTGATTAGAACATCTACTTCATCCAGNATCAGCAACAAGTGACTCTCCCTTGAAATAAGGTTTCTTCGTATGCTCTGTATCATCTCGCCCGAACTGAATCCNCTTTCAGGATGCCCAGAATCGAGCGAAATTGCGATCTGCTGCAATACTTGTGAGGTCGTGGGGTGATTCCTGCAATTAACATGGGAAATCAGTATCCTTCTTCTGCCTTCCAGCTTACNGNCTAGNTCCATTCCGAATCTCTGGCTCAAAACCGTCTTGCCCGATCCAACATTTCCAGTTATGACTGCCCTACAACTGATTTTACTGCTTTCGATGCCCATGAACATTGATGCAATTTCCCCAAGCTGACTATCCCTCCCTATCAGTTTAGGAGGCGTCCAATCAAAAGAGAAAGGCTCCTTGGAAATCAATACCTTGCCGGCCCCAATCCTGTCAAGGTACTCCGCCATCGAAACCAATCCCAGTTCGTTGTTCTTAGACTATTTGGGATTGCATTCAACACATCTCGATAATCAAGGACAAATTTTGGTGGCCATTTTTCGGTGTTTTGATAGACCCATACCTCTTACGATGGTATGAGGGTGACTCATGGCGCTCAAGGAGAGGGTTAAGGAACCGACTTCGTTGAGCATGGTAATAGCTTCAGTATTGGCACTGTTTCAATTCATTAACAGCCTTGGCTATTCAGATAATATCGCATTAAGATTGGGCCTACTGGATATCGATCATTCAAATCACGAAAAATTCCTAATCTTTCCTTCTGGCATGTCGGGGGACTTCTGGGGACCTCTGGGAATAGATTGGAGAGATTATGTCATCGTTGGTTTCCTAGTTTATACGCTGGCAGGACTGTGGCTCCATCGGCCCATTGATCCGAAGGCTGCACATTCCAAAAAAAGGAAAAAAAGACCAATTTCTATCAGGTCACCTTGGTCATTGAGGCTGGGGATACTGACATTTTTTGTCGGCATCGCTATGCTAGTCAACAATAGGGGGTCTTTCGTAAAATTTGTTGGAAGCGTAAAGGGAAAGAAAGACCACGAGGGCAAATATTCCTATTCCAATGGTTCTTTCGAAGTCGAACCCCTGGGGTGGTCATTGATGG
>PBUX01000030.1 GCA_002728565.1 Methanobacteriota archaeon
TGGAGTGTGTCTGGTTCTTCTTCAGCGCCCACGATTTTCCGAGTCATTGGAGTTATTTTATGACTATGTAGTCCAATGACATTCAAAAGGGACGATATGTCGTGCATGCCATGGGAGCAGGTGGCGTTTCTGAAACCCCCCTACTCCGGGTTATTGACTTGCATGCTGAGACTGGAGGGGTTCAGATCTTGAAGGGGGTCGAGATTTCCATTAATCCAGGGGAAATCCACGCAATTATGGGCAGGAATGGAAGTGGAAAAACTACAACTGCCAATGTGATAATGGGTCATCCTGACTTCGAAGTTAGCCGAGGCAAGGTGGAATTGGAGGGAGAGGATCTACTGGCNCTTGAGCCTTGGGAGAGGGCGAGAGAGGGGGTGTTCCTCTCATTTCAATACCCACAATCGATACCGGGCCTTCAAGTCGGTAATTTCCTAAGAAAATCGGTGGCGAGTATTAGGGGCGAGGAAGCTGCCAAGGGCGCNGGCTTCAGGAAGNCACTAGGAGAGGCCATGGAAACACTCAGCATCCCCAGAAGCTTCCTCTCAAGGTACGTGAACGATGGATTTAGTGGAGGGGAGAAGAAGCGTTTCGAGATTCTCCAATTACTCTTGCTAAATCCAAAACTAGCAATATTGGACGAGACCGATAGTGGACTAGATATTGATGGAATCAAAACAGTGGCGACTGGTGTCAATGAAGCAGTTAGGGGAACCGATTCAGGGGCATTGATTATCACCCATTATTCACGAATATTGGAACATGTTAAACCAGACAAGGTACATGTGCTGATCAATGGCAAGATTGTCAAATCGGGTGGACCTGAGCTTGCAAATGAGCTGGAAGACCAGGGATATGATGGACTAGAAGAGGNGCTAGCGAAATAACGGTGATTATGATGAGTCCGAATGAAGAGGCACGGCAGGCNGTTGGAGAGTACAAAGCTGGCTGGCACGATTCCGAGAGTTCNACGATTCGNTTTGATTTTGGCCTTTCAGAGGAAGTAGTTCGTGAGATTTCAAAGCTTAAGGAAGAGCCTGAATGGATGACAGAACTCAGAGTGAANGCTTACCACCATTTTGTTGACAGGCCTATGCCNACNTGGGGGAACACCCCGATGTTGGAGTCGATAGACTTTGATCGNATTTGTTACTATCTGAGGTCCTCCGACGCTACTGAAAAGTCATGGGAAGATGTTCCGGATGAAATAAGAAATACCTTTGATAGGTTGGGAATACCAGAGGCGGAGCAAAAGTGGCTCTCTGGTGTCACGGCGCAGTATGAATCGGAGGCAGTATACCACAGCATAAGAGAAGATTTGGAAGAACAGGGTGTTATTTTCCTAGATATGGATAGTGGATTACGTGAGTACCCTGATATCGTAAAGCGGTGGTTCTGCTCAGTTGTNCCTCTNACGGATAANAAATTCTCGGCACTAAATACTGCGGTTTGGTCNGGGGGCTCTTTCATCTACGTACCGAAGGGAGTNCATGTAGAGATGCCTGTGCAGGCATACTTCCGAATAAATGCAAAGAACATGGGGCAATTTGAGAGGACTTTGATAATCGCCGATGAGGGCAGTAGCATACATTATGTCGAAGGATGCACTGCACCGACCTATTCCACTGATTCACTGCATTCCGCTGTTGTAGAATTAGTGGCCCTCCCAGGTGCGCATATCAGATACTCGACCATTCAGAACTGGAGTTCGAATGTTTACAACCTGGTGACAAAGAGGGGGATAGCTCATGAAAATGCTAAGATNGAGTGGGTTGATGGGAATATTGGCAGTAANCTGACCATGAAATACCCAGCGGTGATTTTGAAGGGCGAAGGGGCGCATGCTGAAGTCATCTCGGTCGCATATTCCGGCGAGGGCCAGCATCAAGATGCGGGGGCGAAGATTCACCANCTTGCATCCAATACAACGAGTAAGATCCTCTCNAAAAGCATCAGTAAAAACGGAGGAAGGGGGTCTTACAGAGGGATCGTCAATGTTTCGCCAAAGGCGGAAAATTGCAAGCTCAATGTTGTCTGTGATGCTTTGATTTTAGATGGGGAGAGTCGTTCGGATACTTACCCAACAATGGAGGTCTCCAATCCAACTGCACACTGTGAACACGAGGCCAGTGTTTCGAAGGTTAGTGATGAACAGATATTCTATTTGATGAGTCGGGGGCACTCGGANGAAGAGGCTCTGGCCATGGTGGTNAACGGATTCTTTGAGCCTTTTACCAGAGAGCTTCCAATGGAATATGCTGTTGAGCTGAACCAGCTCATGGCATTAGAGATGGAAGGCAGCATTGGCTGAGGTCTGGAAATGGATCAATCGGCACTTTACTTGTCATTGGAGGAGCCGAAGAGGTCTGACCATCTGTGGAGGTACACCCCTTGGAGACGGATTCACCCTACCGGAACAATTGGGGAGATTCCAGAATTGGAAAGCCCCAATGTCCGAATTATTGGGATTGATGGGGAGGAGGTTTCTGGAGGAATTAGTCTGGACAGGGAGATTGTCCAAACAGAAGACTTGCCAGAGATGGATCCAGTGACTGATTCTTTCCTAAGGTCCATTACAGAAAAATCCAGATTGGTGTTAAACGTTGAAAAGGGCTTTATTTCGGATACGCCGATTGTCCTTGACATAGATGCTGGCGATTCAATGTGCGCCCTGCATCTTTCACTNAACATNGGTAGAATGGCGGAGTTTGAGCTTGTCACNAGGATAAGGGGGGAATGCGAATGGTTCGGCCTTCTCAGGACTGGGTTAATTGGTGCGGGCTGCAATATCAATGATGTTTTTCTTTCGCTTCTTGATAGTGGAACAATGCTTAGAGTAGATTCAATTGGAATTGGCGGGNATTCNAACATTCGGGCAGGTACCATTTCTTCAGGNACAGANAATACAAAGTCCGATTTGAGGTACAAAATGGGGCAAAGTGGAGGTAGTCTTTGGGTTTTAGGATCTATTTTGTCGGCTGAATCGATGCATCTGGACCATCATATCGAGATACAGCACGAGGCTCCTGAGACTTACAGTAGATTATCATGGAATTCAGCTTGTGGAGGNGACAGTAGAACGATTGGAACTGGAATGCTTAGGGTAGCTGATGGNGCCAAGGGAGCTGATGCTGGTCAGCTTTTCCACAACCTACTTCTTTCGAAAAACGCAGAGGCNGACTCAATACCTGAGCTTGAGGTTCTTGAGCATGAGGTAGTTGGTTGCGGCCATGGAACTGCGAATGGCCCGATTGATGAGAGTCAGCTATTCTACCTTGAATCAAGAGGCCTGTCAACCAAGGAGGCCAGAGACTCTCTAATTTCTGCATTCCTAAATTCTACCCTATCCAAAATGGGTAGCGAAAAATTACACGAGTGGCTCATTGGCCTTCTTTCTGATGAGTTGGAAGCTTTGAATGGCTGANATTCAGGGGGAANAGATAGGTGGAGAAAAACGGCCTAATTGACCGNTTNCTGGAAAAAAAGGTCTCNAGGATACTTGGGGGTGCATCGGCNGCTTACCTGATCTTGTGCTTCATATCTCCTTTGATGATAGAAAGCAATTCTGTGCCGGAACTTTCGGGCAGGGCTAATGCAATTGATTACGCATTTGAAAGCAGTTGGGGCAATCAAGATCACGAAGAGGGATCGAGCATTGGGCATAATCAATCACTACATGGTGGGAAGTTCGCATGGACCGAACTCAACCCGATTGCNGCGGTTACTTATGCCATTGGTGATTTGAATTGTCACCAAAAACACCAGAGGTCATGGGAGATAAACGGAAATCAGATGCCAGTCTGTGTGAGGGACATAGGCATACTANTTGGGTTCACTTTGGGGTGCTTGCTNTTCGGTGNCCGTGGTTTCAACAGATGGACCATNCGAGACAGCTTCCTCTCAGTTTTCCCAGATCATTCTNTGAACGGCATCTACCTTAATGACAGGAGGATGACTGCNATGATTGCAATTTTGGCCTTGGGATTGATACCACTGGCAATTGATGGGTTCAGTCAATTAATCATTGACTCATACGAATCTACGAACCCGGTTAGGCTGGTTACAGGAGCAGGAGGGGGGTTTGTTTTGGGTTGGTGGTTCACTTCTGCATTCTCAGCCAAACCAAAGCTTTTCAGCAGACCTGAGGATGTCAAACTCCCCAGTGANGCGAGACTGCTGATCAAATAAAATCAAGATTTCCCTAGCCACCAATCNACCAGTCCCTCTTCATCGGAAGGGTTTGGTGCACTGGANCCGCTACCAAGAATGGACAGTCTTTCAAGAGAGTCAGAAACATCAGATGCATGCTTCCCAGACCTAACTAATTGACCCAGGCAAAATCTGATGTGAGTTTTTGGATTGGCAAGTTGCCATTTCCTAATTGACCTCCTAAAGGGCCAGATTGCCAGAGAGAGCATTCCAAAAGAAAAGAACTCGTCTTTTAGTTGTGAACGAGGTGCATCCTTTCCAATCAATGACCTGTGTTGGAAAATCCAACCAGCATTGGAATTCAAGAATTTNAGTATCCTCTGCGTATGCCTCTCTGAAACGCATCTCACTGGCCCCATNGCTGNNCGCAGCTCTGAAACATTTGCTGCATGAAGTAGAGANAGTGTGCCGCAGATGGAAGTAATNGAGTGNTTCAAGGTATTCTTTGGGAGNNTTGTAGGGCTTTCCTCGGGTGTAGCTGAAATTGCCATCTCATGACTCTGCTGNGATATCAGAAGTGCTTTCCAAGGCGGATTNCCCCCTAGCCATTCTGAGTTATTCTTAGGCGGCTTTAGCCCNATCTCCCTTAACCTACTTTGACCTGAAGAAATCTTGACTAGTTTGCTAAGCATGTATTGATCAACCAATTCCATNTCGACATTGACTGGTGTTGGCCTNCTGTGCATAAATGCACGAACAGCTTGGGTTATTTCTTTCCTAAAGTCCTTCACTGATCCTTCGTTGACTATTGGCCCCACCACAGCCCCCATGTCAAAGGGGACGGGCATGTGAATTNCTCCAGAAAGCAATTTTTTGTAACCAGACCTGATCTGTCTCTGTAATTTTGTTGTCTCGAAGTACTCTTCTTTGTTGGAAAGCCCCCTGAGAGTCTCATTTCTAATCCTNCCAATNGCAATTTCNGGATCGCAGTCCACCCAAATGCATAGATCCGGAATAAGGGATGCCGANTTTAAGTGGGCTACTCTATNGACCCCCAAACCNCCCACTATTCCTTGATAGACCAATGAGGAGTGNNCGTTCCTCTCGCTAACGACTGCCCTGCCTTCTTTCAATCTAGGAAGTATCCAGCCATGAGAGTGATCGAGCCTATCCGCTGCAAACAAACCTGCCTCCTGCTCTGGGGACATCTTCTTCCTTCTAACCGAGTCAATTGCCAATCTTCCAAGTGGATGCTCTCNACGTGGTTCGCCCGTCACCTCTACTGANGAAAAGGCAAAATCCCTCTCTAGAACCTCGGCCACAATCTTCGTTGCTAAGCCCTTGCCACTNCCATCNCCGCCCTCAATTGAGAAAAGATACATCACAAACACATCACAATTAGCTTGGACCTTTGGAAAATTGGCCCTTGGTGAGTGTAACGAGGCCCATTCCTACTAGAATGAAAAGGGGGCCGATGAAAGTCATACCCCTACTCCACAGGCCAATGAATGCAAACCACCAAGCTCTCCGATAGCTACTCCCTTTGTACGCCTCGATACCTCCGAAAACACCAGAAAGACCGAAAAAGAGTGTNAAAAATGCGATTGAGATAGCCACCAAAACCGACTCGCCCAAGTAACTTTCNCCCAGTAAATCNATGACCTGCTCCCCATCTCCGGGAGAAAGTGTNACAACTATTTGCGCGCTATCGCCGGGATTAAGGAGNATCCNTGTACTTTCATTNCCTGGATGAGTGATGAATAGAATNGANCTTTGCCGAACGACATCTGGGATTAGGAATCTCCCATTTTCATCGGTGAGAGTTTCTTTGCCGGTTGTCGTTCCATCTTCATTCAATAGCTTGACTCTTACTCCCTCGACAGGATCGCCCCCGGACGAGTTGTCAGTTAGCGCTGAATTGACTATTCCAGAGATATCTGAGTATTGATCCTCAGAATCTATGGATCCAGAAAGAACGGCTCCCGGGTCGGCAACGAACAAGACGATCCCAAGTTGAACTCCTAGAAGGCTTCCAATAATTATCAGAATTGCCCCCATCTTCCTAGCATTGGCCTCCTCAGAAATATTTGCTAGAAAGTAGTCAATGTCTACTCCTTCGGGCTCTTCCTCGAAATCCACTACTTCACGTCCTTGCGATCTTCATCATTACCTACTAAGGGACTTGGTTGATATACTAAGCTACGCAACACAATTAACACAACTATTGAAAGAAATATCACCGATGCATTTTCAGAAAATTGCGAGGAGTTTGTTTGATTGGCGATATCGTCGGCATTGGAGGGGCTAGAGGTAGTTTCGGTTGAAAATTGAACAAGGTACAATTTGGACCAATTCTTCCCAGTAAGCCAAAAGGCATCATTGGCAGAATCATAGGCAATACCATTCAGAACTTCGTTGATCGTTTGTCCTTGGTTAGAAGCTAATGAGCTTGCATTTACTGAATACTCCACCAAACCGGAGGAAGAGTTGATGGCGAAAATATGTTCTTGCTTCCAAACATTTGCGAAGATAACCCCCCCAACGCATTCTAGTTCATTGATTGATTCGAGGTTTTCGCCTAAATATGAAACCCGCAAGTAGTGATCTACTTCGAATGTTTCCGGATCCCTAAATGAGAGTTCGGCGCTTCCGTTCGAAGTGATCAGGTATGTTCCATCATAGCAAATTCCCCACCCTTGTCCTTGGAAAGAATAGTTGCCAAGCTGTGAGAATGATGATCT
>PBUX01000002.1 GCA_002728565.1 Methanobacteriota archaeon
GTCAGGGAGGCTTGAAAAATCTCGACGATGCTGCTTTCCATGAGCCCCATCAGCGCCAAGTAACACGAAAAAAAACCCGAAATCAGGCCGAGAAGCAAGAGGGGGTAGTTTGGAGGCCTGTAATTCGAAGATCCGGATAGCAACAATGCAATGCTTAAGATTGCTGTAATGGCCCACATGATGTTAGATTGAAAAGAAGAGAAAACTTCTCTCTCCGAAACTCCCAGTTCAGATGGCCTATTGATTGAAACAAATAGAATGGCACCTAGGAAAAATAGGGGTGCCCCCCATCTATGCCTTTTGAATGAAGGGCCCATCCTATGCATGCAAAATCCTACTGAAAGAAGAATCAATGAAGTCCAAATCCGTATGGAATAGAGGTTCATGTGCCTTGGAGTGGGGGGTCATTCATGTTGTTTTTCATCTAGAGTACAGAGCTTCCAATGGCAAATTGACGACTAACAATTCAAATACAGGCCACTGGTGGGTCGCCGCGCAAGAGGGCAGGGGTGACGTTTTTTGGTGAAGATGCCTAGGAAAGTTATGAGATACAGCCCTTCAGCTGGAAAGCATACACTCCACACAGTAGAACGTGTGAAAAAAAGGAAAGCTAGCGAGCTGAAATGGGGTCAGAGGAGATTCAGAAGAGTGACTTCCGGGTATCGTGGTTTCCCCCGTCCCAAACCCTCTGGCGATAAGCCAACCAAGAGGGTGAATTTGATTTTCAGATGTGATGAAACTGGGAAGGCCCATTCACCAAAGGGAAAGAGAGCGAAGAAATTCGAGCTTGTTGACAAGTGATGTGTGGAAAATGAGTGGAAGATTCCTGAAGGTTGGCTGTAGGGATTGTGGCAATGAGTCAACAATTTTTGACCGGGCATCTACCTTGATTTCCTGCTCTATATGCGGTTCCACGTTAGCTGAACCATCCGGTGGAAAGGCAAAATTGACGGGTTGTGACGTTTTAGAGGTCCTTGCTTAGGGGGATCGGATTGACGGATCAAGCGATTGAGTGGCCTGAAGAAGGTGAGTTGGTAGTTTGTACGGTCTCCAGTGTAAGGGAGAATGGGGCTTACCTGAAAATTGATGGTTACTCGGACAAGGAAGGTTTCGTATTCATTGGCGAAGTTGCCAATGGATGGGTGCGGAATATTCGCAGTCACGTTAGAGAGAACCAGAGAGTGGTGGCCAAGGTTATCGGAGTTAGCGTGGAAAGAGAAAGCATAACGCTCTCGATAAAATCTGTTTCTGAAGAGAGGAAGAGGGATACCCTACAAGAATGGAAAAATGAGCAGCGTGCAACTCAGATTATGCGTGTGGCCGCTGAAAGGGTTTCATGGGAGGATGGAAAGACTGAGGCGATCTCAGACGAAATAAGGGAGGTTTTTGGTTCGCTATACGCAGCTCTTGAAGAGTGCGCCATTAGTGAAAAGGCGCTTTCTGATGCCGGTTTCAGCGGTAAGTGGATCGATGTGGTGACTGAGCTCGCTGTGGAGAACATAGTACCCCCATTTGTAGAAATTAGAGGGATTTTCGACATTAGGGTATGGGGGCCAGAGGGCGTAGGGGCGATCATTGATGCCCTGACTGCTGCTGAAAAGTGCTCGGAGGGACTGGAGGACGTTGAGCTGACTTGCCACTATGACGGTGCCCCCGAATACAGGGTCGATATCAGAGCTCCTGACTACCCTTCCGCCGAGTCGGTATGGGAAAATGCAATGCAGGCTGCAGAGGAAAGAATTGCTTCCGTAGAGGGTTCAATTGCCATAGAAAGGCTTTGACAATTTTCATTTCACCTAATATCTTCATGAACCTGTTGCATCGGCCAATGTGTGGTTACCATGGCAAGAACAAAGCTCCAAAGGTGCGTTGAGTGTGGCGCATTTGGCCTCTCAGAGCAATGCCCTGAATGTAAAGGCAGAATGGAGGCCGTTGCACCATTGAAGTACTCGCCTGAAGATCCTCAAGGGGCCAGAAGAAGGAAGAGGATTGACGCGGGCAGTGAAGAGTGGGTTGACCAATTACCTTCTACTGATGGCGATGATTTGGATGAATAGGTCCCGTTTNCATTTGATTGACGGCAGGGAAATNCCTCGCGGATGCACAGTTCTGGAGGCAGTNCCTGGGGTGGGCAATGTTGGCAAATTGGTTGTTGATGGACTGCTTAAAGAACATCCTTCGAAAAAACTAGGTTGGATTGTTCACCCTGACTTTCCCCCCCAATCTACATTGGACCAAGAGGGCCTAATGAGACCTCCAAGGATGGATATATGGTCAATAGAGCTACATGATGGGCATGAGGTATTGATCATCACCGGATTGATGCAGCCCCTGACTGCCTCGGGCCAATTTGAAATTTCTGAGAAGATCCTTGAAATTGCCTCAGATTCAGATGCGNAACGCCTACTAGTTTTAGCGGGAAGAGCGTCGACTCTTGAGGAAAGAGAAATTCATCTAGTTTGTTCGGATCCAACGGTTAGGGATTATCTGGAGAGGGAAAGTATGCCCGTAAGTGATACGAAACCAGAGGGCGGGATGATTGGGATCGCTGGACTTTTGATTTCTCTTTCCCCTAATTTTGGGGTTCCTGCAATTGGAATTATTGCCGATACAATCGGGACCAGTTCTGACGTAATGGCTGCCGACAGGATGGCGAGTTGGATCGAGTCTAACTTCGGATTCAATCTGGGNCTAGGNCTAGATTCGACCAAGGAAACTGCAAAGCTGCTAATGGAGTCAATCGATCCATCTGGTTCGATNGATGAGTTGCTAAAAGGTGGAGAAGGGGAAGTTTCGGCGGATTTCTACGTATGAAATCAATAGAAATTGGNCGANCTTTATTTGCGTCAAGCCCTCTGNTNNAACATGGCACCGGCCNATGGCGTGGCNTTCCANGTCAGGGTCAACGGAAAATTGGCGGAGGAGATTGGGTCATCGAGACTCAGTGTTAGGTTGCATGATGGTCCGATTCTCATCGGAGATATATTGGATGCAATGAAGAAGGAATACCCTGATTCTAGCGTAACGATCCAAGAAGCGATACCGTTTGTTTCTGGGAATCATAGGGGAATTGGGGACGAGGTCGTTCCTGGGCAGGAAGTGACGTTGCTAATGCCAGCTGCTGGTGGATAACAAAAAAAGGTGAAAGAAATGAGTGATGATGGAAAAGGATGTGAGACTGTATATGTGAATGAATTTACTGATGGGATTCTAGACCCAGATAAGGCGATGCTGGGGCCAGTGAAGGATGGTGGCCATATTATCGCAAATACTGCCCCCGGTTGCTGGGGGCCGATGATTACTCCTGAGCTCAGAGGTGGACACGAGGTCACGGTTCCAGTCGCGGTTGAAGGAGCGGAAGTAGGCGATGCGATAGCAATCAGGATCAAGGATATCTCAGTTACCTCGATTGCAACTTCATCTGGGAATGACTACTGGGTCGATGGTTTGTTCATGGGNGACCCATATGTCGCGAAGTTCGATCCAGACAATGAGGAATTGAATCCTGAGAGCTACGTTGATGGGATTGGAGAAGATGCAGTGAGATTCAAATCCACGGATAAGCCAGCTAGCCCATTTAAATTCACGAATGGTTATACAATTGCATTTGATAATAACCGAAAATTGGGAGTAACTCTGGACAAGGGTGCTGCAGAAAAGATTGCTCACGANGCTAAGCACTATGCAGCTATGCCCGAAAATGCCATTCAGCATTCTATCCTTACATTTTGCCCGCATCACTTGGTCGGACTAGTGGCTCGATTGAGGCCTTTTATGGGCCAGTTAGGCACTTGTCCAGCTATCGCAATGCCAGATTCGCACAATGCTGGCGATTTCGGAACTTTCCTAGTAGGGGCTCCGCATCCTCAGGCAATTAATGCGGAAGATCTGCAGCACAGGACTGATGGNCACATGGATATTGANGCGGTTAGGGCTGGTTCCATTCTGATCTGCCCGGTTAAGGTACCCGGAGGTGGCGTCTACATGGGAGATATGCATGCGATGCAGGGCGATGGAGAGATTGCAGGGCATACGACTGATGTTTCTGGGACAGTGACTCTTCAGGTTCACTTACTGAAGGGATTAGGNATTGATGGGCCCATCATCTTCCCAGTCGAGGAAGATCTGCCATTCCTGGCAAAGCCGATTTCAGACGAGGAACGGACCCTAGCCGAGAGNGTGGCAGGGAGCTGGGGAATGAAAGGAGTGGAAGACTCNGTNCCCATTTCGATTGTTGGTTCGGGTCCNGACCTTAATGCAGCTACAGAAAACGGTCTTGAAAGGGCAGCTGAGTTGCTTGGAGTAACTGTTCCGGAGATTAGGAACAGGGCGACAATAACCGGTAGCATTGAGATAGGTCGCCACCCCGGNGTCGTCCAAGTTACCTTCCTAGCGCCATCGGAGAAGATAGGTGAATTGGGGCTATTGGAATTNGCTAATGACCAGTATTAGACGGTGAGAACCGATTCGGCTAATTCCGGCATCATTGTGCCGGAATCGGTGAATGCTGCAGTCACAGATGAGAATTTTTCAGGTCCTTTTTTCGAATTGAGCCTAGCACGAGAGCTGACGATCCTCCATGCAGATTTGTTGCCTATTCCTGGAATGGCTGAGAGCTGTTGCTGGGTTGCTTCATTGACATCTATTGGCGTTTCAACGCCAGTTATGCTTCTTTTTCCATGGCCGGTGATTAGCACGTCTGAGCGAGTCTCTAGAGGGATTAGGTAGGGGACTCCGATCAGAATTGGATAGGCTCCTATTTGCCTGCCGAATGTGATTCCAGAGGAGCCATAAATGGATTGGTCGCGATAAATGGGGTCAATCACATGCTCGGGTCTACGAATTCTATCGCCATGCGACTCCCAGTGCACTTCCTTCAAAATGCACCCTTCTGGGAACATTTCCTCCAAGATTGGCTTGTCTATTTCATCCCTCACAACACGCTTGAAACTCTTGAATTCTGAATTGGAGACTTCTTGGAATCCTTGACCTTCGACCTGCCTTATATTGATTCTTCGTAGCCACAAACCCTCTGACCTAAGGTCCCTGAGTAATTGTAAATTGGCTGTGTATGTTGATGAAGTCTCACCATTTAATCCGGCAATGAAATTAATGCCGGGCAGTAACTTTGGCAGGCCTCTTGGCCCCTTCTCCCTTCCAAATTCATTAATCAGCCTGACTGCCGATCTTAATTGCCCGGGGTCGCAATTTAGCCAATTCCTTTCATGGACGGCCGGATCTGCTGATTCTAGACCAAAAGAGAGGACTGCGCCGTCCGATAGGGTTTCTACTAATGATCTGGTAATATCGGTAGATGGTTCGATATTTTCTGAGATTATGGATGGGTTTGCATTGTCGACATGGAGTATCTCGAGTCTTTCGTCATCCCTTAGGTGGTTAAGAATTCGGGAAATTGGTTCTGGGTTGGGAATTGGGTACTCTAGTTCGGCTACTCCCTCGGCTTTGTACGTGAATATGTCAGTTGCACCGCCAATTCTGACATTTTTGACTCCTGAATCTAAAGCGATTTTGACCTCAGATATCACATCGTCCTCTTCTCTCCAAATTGGAAGTCCTTTCTTTGGCTCGATGCAGAATCTGCAACCNCGTTTGAACCTGACACATCCTTGGTAAATTTCTACCTCGAACATTAGTGGNCTATGCGGAACATCTGNCGAAACGAGATCTGGATGATTCAAAACTGCCTTTGAAGATGCTCCTGAAATCGCCCAATCACTCCATTGAGTGGGNTCTCTTCGGGTATTTTCCCATTTTCCAGTTGATAGAAAGTGATTGAGTGTTGCGTCAGTATCCTGAACCGTGCAGAACAAGTCCTTCCTCAATGGGGTCCAGCCAGAATATCTCCAGTTCCTAATAGCCCAGCCACCGCATAAAATCGGAATTCCATCAGGAATTGTTGACAGGATTTGATCCAGCTCCCTTTGACTGATTGGCGTNCCTCTGACATATTTTCCGGGAACTATCGCCCCAGCGAGGACCACGACTCCATCCAGACCTGAGAAAAACTTAGTTTGATTTTTCCCATAATGATCTTTCTTGGAACCATCTTTTTGACTGATCCTCCATTGATCTATAGTCATGTAGTTGTAATTCATTTTCCTTGATTCTAGTACGCCGCAGATGTATCGAATGTGGAAACCGACATAATTTGGAACGCCGAATGCTGCAGGCTCGTCCTCGTAGCCATCGATCACCAACCACCCTTCCATGGCCTACGAGAAATGATTGGGTTTATGACTTCAAGTATTCGAGCTATCGATCCTTTCGCCTTCTTCTACTGCGATTNCTACCTGACGAATTGGATTCCTCGACTGATATTCTTCTACCTTTAAAATCTGAATTGTTAAGAGCCTTGATCGCAGTTTTTGCTTCGCCCCTATCTGCAAAGGTGACGAANGCAAAGCCCCGTGGNCTGTTNGTCTCTGAGTCAATGGGCAAGTGAACTTCCCTAAGTTTCCCATGTGTGGAAAATAGTGATTCTATTTCCCCCTCGTTGGCGTCATAGGAAACACCGCCGACGAACAGTTTGACNCCATGACTCTTCTCTGCATTGGCGCGGGCATTCTTCATGACTTCCCTCTCCTTTGCAAGATCTTTCTTGTCGACTTGCCCCGCCTCTACTTTCGCCATGCAATCTCTGCAACGAATAGGCTTACCCGGAGTCGGTTTGAAAGGAACCTCTGTCGACTTGCCGCATAAGGTGCAAGTGGTGGAAAACATCTCCCTTCGAGTCCTTCCGCCCCTACCGTCCCTAGAAGCGGACCTCTTAGCGGAATCTGGTATATCATGGGACCAACCCCTACGATGATCCGCCACAGGGGAGAGGTACGGCCTAGCACCATCATGTCCNAGNAGCTGCTCTGCATCCTTGGACCATCGTTNTCCGGGACGATTGAGATCCTGNAAATCGGACCCCTTTGGGATTAAATGGCCATGTCCAAAACCGTTGGATAGTGCTCGGAAAGCTCGGTAGTCGCATCGAGGGCAGACCACATTGAAATCGGGAGTGGTGTCGCTNGTGACCAGTTCTGCGCCGCATGGGGGGCACGATGCGGAAAGAACGCCTAGTGTTGGATCGCCCTTAGTTGTGGCCTTCAGNATTGGGCTAACCCCTATTATCCTGGCACGAATCAAATCACGCTTCCTTAGGGCGTCNCCAGCCGAGGGNATGAAGCGATCCACTAGCTCAGAAACGAAGATATCGGCGAACATTCTCTCCGCTGGGAGGGATCGATGCCCGCCTTCCTTGCTTTCAATGTGGAGCAACTTGATCTCGGCGGTTTTCTCGTTTAGTCGATTGACCTCACCGATGAAGATNTCGCCCATTTCGGGAATATTGAGTGGGGGTTTTGTAGATTCAACTGAGAATGTCCCNGAGTNGCTGACAAATTTACCGGCGATGGTAGCAACGTGCCCTTCGGCNGATTGGTGGATTCCGTTNCCAACGGNAGAGCCCTGCTTTAGTTCGAGTGAGGTTCCGGGNGTAACATAGTCGCCCACTGAGGCATCCATCGAGCTTCCGACCAGAAGAACACCTATGAACGGTCCGGCCGGAAAAGATGGGTTTTAAGCTGGAATTAGTCGCCAAAATGATGCTCTTGTTTTCCCTCTGACCCTACTGTGATGNCCATATGCAGCTGGAAGAGCAAAATCGGCCTCTCCGTACTTCTCTACCCCCCATCCAGCCTCCTCAAAAAATGGCTGTATATGTGTGGCCTCCGCACTATGCAAAAGGTGACTGGGAGATTCAAGATNGAGAATGGCCTCAAAGAATGGCCTGTCCGCCTTTGGGGACTGNCGGCCCCATGGGGGGTTGCTGATTACAAGATCAGTGTGCCCCATCTCGGGTAATTCTGCACCAATATTGGCTTGTATCAGTTCTATTGATTCAAGCAGNCCCATTGATTTAGCATTCAGTTTTGCTATTTGGCACGCTTTGCCGTCTATCTCCACTAAATTGGCCTTCGCAGCACCTAAAGCTATCGCTCCTAGTCCAAGTATTCCATTTCCCGCACCTAAGTCCGTAACAATNCATCCTTGGTTCAGGTCTCCGAATGAAGNGATATCTGCGAGCCANCTAGCGGCCAGATCCCCGTCCGTTGCATACTGTTCGAGCTCTAATGAAAACTCATTTTGTTTCTCCAACTTGGATAGCAGGATTGCCAATTTACGGGTCCTCATATTTTTCTTAGAACGGGTGCTGCCTATGAATTAGTTTGACGGGTGCGATAGGNGATGTTTCTCAGAGTTGAAATACCGCCAATTTGCAGGGACGCAAGAGGGTAATGACGGAGTTGATGAATTACAGCATCCTTGTACTGATTGTTGGGCTATTGGCATTGCTTATTTACGTGCTTTCAATATTAAAATCCATACAATTGGAAGCTGGCTCCATTAGAGAGCAGTCGATGATAATACACACCCAGGGCGAGGTAAATAAGGAAGCCATTGACAATCTCGATTTCTCTGTCAAGCATGAAGAAATTACAGCGGGCATCGCNGCTAGTGGTGAGGTATTGAAAGGGGCNGTNGCTGGAACCATGAAAGAACTGCGTATTGCGGAGGACATAGGGGCCATTCGAAGCTCTGCCAACTCTGTCTCCGATGGTGTGAATGAAATACAGAAGATCTTCCTTGACAAGCAGACTGCAGCGGGATGGGCTGAGATCGAATTGGAACGAATTCTGAGAGACTCCTTCGCGAATGTTGGAATTAGAAAGAAGATTCCTAACCTGGACGCAGTGCCTGATGCGAATCTAAAACTTTCAGATGGGAGGATTCTTTGCATCGACTCAAAATTNCCACTTAATTCATTCAAAGAGGCAGTAGCAATGTCACAGGGAGGGGATGGTGCCAATGACGGGAGGTCCAGAAAGGCGAATAAGAGGTCATTCATAGATGCGGTCAGGAAGCATATAGACAAAGTGGAGTCTGGCTACATTAGACCTGATCTTGGAACTACGGATGTCGCNTACCTATACATCCCCTCGCAGCGAATATACGACTTCATGATTGACCCAGAGAACGTCGAGGAGTCTGGTCTGGTTAGGGATGCTGCGAGCAGGGGNGTGGTTATTTGTTCNCCAAATACCCTAGTCGCAAACATGCACCTCCTTCACATCGCCGAAAGGGCCATGAGAATTGCCGATAAATCCGATGGCATCATCAAGGGGCATGCTAGACTNAGGANTGCGCTCAACGAACTGGTTTCTGTGTGGGGGACTTTGAGTACGCAAATAGGAAATTCNTACTCNAATAGGCAGAAGTTAGAGGAATCAGTTAGGGTTCTTGAAGAAGCTCTCAAATCGCTTGAGAGGATGGATCTAGCTGCAGGGGANAATGANTAGTTGGTGTTATAGTGGTGGAATGGCACATTCAGGATTTCCATCCAGTGGTCCATCTACCGGATAATTATGAAATTCTCGATCTCAGCAAGGGAGTTTGGAATAAACCGAAATCTGATTTCAGTATTGGAAGGTATAATGAAGTGCGACCAAACATGTACAAAACCNAATTGTTCGATGGNNGAAGAGACATTCACATGGGAATAGATATCGGAGGNCCGGTAGGGACTCCTTGCATGGCATTCGCAGATGGGGAAATTTCCCACTTCGGATATAACCCAGAGCCAGGGGATTACGGGAATGTAGTCATAACAAGACACGAGTTCGGTGAGAATTCGGTTTGGGCCCTATATGGCCATCTTGATTCTGCATCCATTGACGGAAAGAAAATAGGTCAGAAGGTATTAGCGGGCGAAATTATTGCCTGGTTTGGGAATTTTGAAGAGAATGGTGGTTGGGAGCCACACCTTCACTTCCAGCTTTCACTGATTGAGCCAGAGACCCATGATATGCCGGGTGTAGTTGCGCAAGAGGGACGNGAGCAAGCACTGATTGACTACCCNGACCCAAGGCTGGTCCTTGGTGGAATTTATTGAAGAGAGCCTAGNTGTTCCTTCAGGGAATCTATTGGCGCCATTTCAGACGGGTCCTCACCGGAAAGAACTGCGAGTCCGATGGAAACCCAATCAGTAACATGTGCNGCATAAAGAAGCCTTTCAAGTAGACTTTCGCCCTCGCACTCTATCCTCCATGATGGAGATGCAGCTATGTGTTCCAGAACCCACTCAATCCTNGCAACTGTCCTGTAATGGAGCTCATCGCAAGTAAAAACTACCAATGATTGCCTAGAAGATTCCTTGCCTGCCCAAGCCACGACCTCGTTGTGGTTCATCTCTGGAATGCCGGTAGAACGGGCAAATTTTGCTGCATTTTCATTGATTTGGCAAGTAAATCGGTATGCGGCTGGAAATAGGCAGTTTGGTGCGACAATCCCAATCTCCTTCTCAAGGAGAGATTGGGACAAAATTGCTGCTGANCCGCTTGCATTGGCTANGTCCGATTCTTTTGAGACGCGGTCTAGCCTTTCCAACATCTNCGAGATNTCTGCAGGATTTGGTTTCTGCATTAGGCCAAGAGACCAACAAGCGGCCAGCTGCGTGCCAAAAATATGGCCGAATGCAGAGCGTGGCATTTGTCCCGATGGGACCTTCAAGCAGACTGATCCGTCCGCCCCCTCCAATATCTCCTCCAATTTTCCACCGGAGCAAACNCCTACTACCGTACCNTTATTTTCAATGGCCTCCTTAGTTCCAGAAAGGGTTTCTTCGGTGTTACCCGAATAAGAGGTAGCAAACACTAGCCAGTCTGAACCCCACCAACTAGGCAATCCATAATCATTCCAGAATACAAACGGNAGGCCNCCTGANTCATCGGAGAGTGCCTTTAGNAATTGCCCTCCTGCACCNGAACCNCCCATACCAAGGCATAGGACCCCGCTCCAGTCTGAGTCTTCTTCGAGATCGACATCCATTGACATTGAATTACGGAGATCGTCGACGAAATTTCTAGTGAACCCNGCCATGTCNGAATTATCTAGTTCTGCTAAAAGTTTTCCAAAGTCAATTTCCCCCATCNCTCCCCGCCTTACCTGTAACTGGTACTGCCAGCCACTCCCCATCTATGAAGCCAATGCGCAGTTCTCTGGAAGTTTCATCATCATTGTATGGAAGGGCTACAGTGGTGACTCGGTAGTCAACTGGATCCATTATCTCTGCACCAGAGCTATCACGATTCAAAATCTGTACAACTTTTTGCTCGGAATTTGGGCAGACCACAGTCGAGCGTTCCATGTCCCTCCATGTTGCTCCTGTCCTCTCAAATCTATTCATTTTCCTAAGTATTGGCCCATCTTTCTGCCAACTATCAACTAACCAAAGAGATTTTTTGTGACGGACGACATCACCTATGCCATATGCAGGTTTCCTGTAGCTCATCGTAAGCCTAGTGACATCTGTGCCGTCACTTACCCCCACAATGGTTGAGCTCTCCTTGATTGTTCCGCCGAACAACTTNACTAATTTTCTGCCCCAAGCCCTTGCGAGTGCCTTGGAGCCCATCTGAAGATCCCACCCCCCTGGAACTTGGCCTTCTTTCGTTACGAAAAACATTGGATTTTCCTCCATGGAGTCAATTAACTGGTCAAGAGTGGNCCGGAGATCAGATAGCTCGTTGGAGCTTAGCTTCCTACCAGCTGAACGAAGCTGGACTGTGGCTTCNAAATAATCACCTGCCTTCCTGGTACATGGGGGGCAAACAGCATTGCTGGTCTGCAGAAGTGAAGAGTGGGCGTCGGAAAAAACATAGCCATCAATCTCCGCATTTACGTCAATATGCAACCTTTTTGTCCTATCATCTATTTCCTGAACAGAAAATTCCACTTGTGAATTCTCTGAGCGTTCTTCGATGACAAGGTTCTCCCGTATCCTGAGGTCACAGAGATCATTTGAGTCAATTTGTGACCAGCTTCCTTTTACTTCATGGGCACCACATTTTGCACATCTAAACTGCTGAATTTTTTCTGGCATTANGGAAAGTTTCACCCTTGAGCGCAAACATGACTCGCACATTCGGTCTGAAGAAAGGGGGCCTTGGGCGCCGCAAACGATGCAAAACTCCCCCGTTTCCANCATGTTCACCGATTTGCCCGCTGGGATTTAAGTTAGAAGCCTTCCGAGAGGNAGAATTGTCATTCTTCGTCGTGATTGNCTCCGTAACGNTCGATTTCCCTTTCTAGGAATCGAATATCANAAATTTGCCTAAACAAGTAGGAACAAAGGATAACACCCAAAATAGAGTATGAAACTAATGCGTAAATCAATCCACTCACATGGATCCCCCCTCGTCCAAAAATTGGAGCTGGGAGTCTAGCTGTTCCCTGAGCCTCTGAATCTCAAATGAAATTAGCGCGAGGCCGATGAATAGGAGCATGAAGGCGAATGCTCCGGCGAAGAGCAAAGACTTGATCTGGGGATCTAATCCTGTTTCGCCACTATCAATAATTACCGTACCAGGGTGCCTATTCTGAAACCATGTTGTTGCCATTGCTGTNATTGGGACTAGCGCGAACCCGAACAAACCCAGGGCTGCAATTGTATCCCTATTGCCCTCTCCATCGGGCTGGCTTCGGATTGCAAGCACAAGGAAAAGGGCGACGGCGGTTAGTAGGGCATACGTGTTTAGTCTCAAATCNGACCAGTCCCAAGGGACCCCCCATTCTGCGGCNCCCCAAATTGGTCCAGAAATTACTACCCCCAAACCAAACAATAATCCTAATTCTGAGCCAGATACCACCATTTTCCACCCATTCTCTGAGCGATTGACATACCACAAAATGGACCCTANAAAAAGTAAGCAGAATGCCAGAAATGAGGCCCATGCNAATGGGACNTGCCAGAATAGAATCCGGTATGCCTCTGGTGAGCGCCAAGATTCTGAATCGACAGAGGGAGCCCAAATNAATGCCATTATTGCGGTGATTAGNGCACCGATGAAGCCTATGCAGGTTAGATTGGCCCCCCAAGTTCTGTGCCTAGTCACAGTGCGCCATCGACGGTGGGGTCATGAATCCTCTTCCCTATGAATCTGGAATCATGATGGCCGCAAGCCAAACCAATGCTGATGTTAGGCTAGCGAAAATGCAGGTAGTTATTGGGTCGCCCCAACCGAGTCCGAACGACATTCCATCTTCGATTATTGTTCCTAATGCGTCGGTTAATTCGAGAAATGGCCATACGAGGACGATTAGCATCAATGATGCCGGAACGGCCCTAGACCTAGAGAGGTCCGAGATTAGCAAATGGAGGGCTGTGGCAGCTATTGCAACGTCAATCAGAGACAAGGCCGGCAGCCAAATCCATTTCATTACCTCAATGGAAGACTCCGCATCAATGGCACCGTCAAGGAGAATCCACGACAGGTAGGTTATGGGAATGGGCAGTAAAAGGGATGCTCCGGCTATTGAAAATGCTGGTCTAGACATTGGGCCGGCAACTGCATTCCACCAAAGTCCGGAGTCGTTTTCTGAAAGTCTGCCAACTATTGCTGGNGCTGAGATAGCAGTAATGAAAGCTGGAGTCAAAACAAGGGCGGCGAGAAGCTGCCCTCCGTGAGCGGACGGATCCAAGTCCCCAACTAGTGCGAAAGCGAGAATCATGGAAAGGAAGGCAATAGTTGACTTCCCTATGTTATCTATCGGATTTCTTTTCTCCATGAGGAGTGCCCACTTAATGATCGCAGAGATTGGGCTTCTAGTTTGGGAAATAGAGCTAAATTCCGGTAAGACGTATGATGGNCCCTCGGAATTCCCAGATTCCTCTGTCACTTCCCCTTCAGAGATTCTGAGGATGCGATCGGAGCAGGAGATTAGTTCCTGGTCATGCGTGGCAATGAAAAACCCGTTTCCACGNTCTGAAAGCGCCTTTATCCAGCCTTTCATCAAATCNTTTGAAGCATCATCTAATCCCTCGGAAGGCTCATCGAGGATTACTGCAATCGGATGTTGGGAGAGGGCGGCTGGAGCCAATCCACAAACCAGGGATAGCCTCCTCCTAAGTCCTCCTGAAAGCTCGGATACCCTGCTTTCTGACCTATGAGATAGCCCCCACTCACTTAGTATCGAGGATAGNGTAATTTCATCGGTGAAAGAACCAGCGACCTGTAACGAGAATGACAAGCGTTCTAGAACTGTCTCATCGCCACAAATAGCGTCTTTCTGCAATGTCAGACCCATTGGGGGCGGNGGGTTTCGACGGCCTTCGGAATCCCGAACTAGGATTTCGTCGCCAGAGTTTGTTGTCCAGAATACTTGGCCGCTTCTCAGNGGGGATATCCCAGTGCATGCCTCAATCAAGGTCGTCTTTCCAGAACCATTCGGCCCCACTATTGTAACTACCTCGGAGGGAAACAAGGAGAATCCCTGGTCCCTCAAAACTTTGGTCTTCCCTTTGTTGACTGTCAGGTTGCTTGCCCTGATCAGTGCCTGGCTGCCCATGAGCTCGGGATGGCATAATGTCGTATCAGTGGTTCCATCGTGCGAAGAGCTCTTGTTGGCTTGCTAAGAGGGGTGGTCGTGGCAACATACGGGGGAGATGTGGATGTTACTTGGGAGCAAATAGAGCCATTGGACTTCTTTTGGATAGTGTTGATGGTTGCAGCAGCAATTTGGCCATTCATTTCAGCGGCTTTGAACAAGACCAGTGTAGCCCTCGCCATGGTTCTGTCACTATTGCTAGTGCATTTTATCAAGTACGCATTGGCGATTTTCAACTCGCCGCTATTCAGTTTTGAACCGATACATCTTTTCAGTATGATTCCAGCCATATACGATGTTTCGGCTTCTGAGTCCGTTGCTAATTCTCACCGGTTTGTAACTGCTGCTTGGCTTCATGCAGACTTCATCCATGTTTTAGGCAATGTGCTCGTTATAGCCTTGGCTGGAGTGCCTCTGGAGCAAAGACTGGGTCCAAAGAGATGGATTGCAGTGTACTTCTTGGGNATTTTCGGGGGAAACATTGCCTGGGTTGCAACNCATCCTGGGTCGATTACACCGGCTATTGGGGCTAGTGGGGCGGCATTTGGATTACTTGGTGCTTACATGGCTTGTTGGCCGGATGATAAAATCGAGTTTCCATTACTCTTCCTAATTAGGGCTTGGCCGGTTTGGTCGATTGCATTCGTTCGTCTTGGNCTAGAAATCTTCCAGATGTACTCTATCCAGAGTGGAACAGCAGGCGAGAGCAACATTGCCCATATGGCGCACATTGGCGGTTTTTTCCTTGCCTATGTTCTCGCTAGGCCCATAGCTAGGGGCGCCCCGAGTTCACTGTTCGATTCGAGTGAGGTTTTGCCTGGCGAATATTCATCCAGAAGTATGAAAACTTCTCAAATGGGAAGCTTGGATTCCGATCCATGGAGCGAATCGGGTAAGGAGCTTAGTGGTAACTCTGCCAGAATATTGGCTAAATTGAGGGAAGAGGGAGACGAGCTAGAGACTCGTAGAGCATGGCTCGAAGAACTAGCTGAAAATGTAATCTGCCCTGTCTGCGAGGGAGAGGTTTTCGTATTGGTTGAGAATGAAAATAGTAGGTTGAAATGTTTCTCTTCGACAAAGCACATTGACTGGCCATAACAGGTGATGGATGAGTCTCGGAGAGGTTGGAGTTATACAGAGTAATTTCTTGGCTCTCTATGAGAGCCATGTCACAACGCACTAGGAAATTGGTCGCGATCCTAGTGGGAATGCTAATTTTGGTAATGGACACAACTGTTGGGGCGGTTTCCAACCNCGATNTTGAGAGTTCNACGGATGGGTCATTTTTGGAATCGGNGATCGNTTATGCGGNACCCTCACATTGTGAAATTGTAGACTGCATTGGAAAAGACAGGCTGCCGAANCACACCCCATTAGANTCGAGGCCTCCTGTGATGGATTATGGATGGTGGATGGACTACTCCTACGATGCTAACAAGGATGGAATGGATGACCGCTTGCAGCTCATTCAATCGAATAAAAGAGAGTCAATTTCCAAGACGGCGATTATGGGGGATGATGGGAGGATGACAGTGGCAATAATCGTGCACTATGCATGGCATCCGGGCAATTCAGACGTAGAAGCGATCCACGGGGTTCTATTCGAAAACGGTTGGGAAGAAGCTGGATCTTGGTTTATGGCCATGGACCACTTGGATGCGATAGTTCTTGATCACGTACCAGTAAATGCTCTTGACCCGATTCTGGCCCTAGACGGCGTGGTTCTTGTGGAAGAACAGAACGTAATTGTTCCATATCTGGATAAGGCTGCTAAGGGGTCAAAAGTAAGNTCATCAGCGGTTTATGAGGATGCAATCAGGGGCCTTGGATATCACGGATCGGGGATAGTAATTGCCATCCTTGACACTGGAGTGGACAATGAGCACTTCTCACTGGATGACTTTTCTGATAATAATAATGACAACACAAAGGACCCGGATGACCTCGAGGACCCTAAGTGGCTTGCTGGATGTGATTCCACAGGAATCGGGCAGTCTGGATGCAATGACGAAGACCCCGATGATGGCGATGGGCATGGTACCCACGTAGCTGGAATTGCCTTGGGGACGGGGGACAGAACTAGGGTGAATCAAGGATACGCGCCCGGCTCTTATTTGGTCGATGTTAAAGTGATGCAGGACTATGGTGGGAGCAATTCACAGTCAGTACTAGCTGGCCTTCAATGGGTCATAAACAACAAAGACACGGACTGGGGGAACAATGAGTCAAGTAATGGGATTCAAATCGTTTCGATGTCATTCGGAAGGCGAGACGATGGTTTTACCGATAGCAATGACAACGGAGATTCAGCTGAAGCCCAACTGGTTAATCAAGCATCGGAGGGGGGATTGGTTTGCGTTGCGGCAATAGGTAACGATGGGGCCAATAACGTCAATTCTGTTGGTGCGGCAGACACTGCGATTACAGTCGGCTGGATTGACGANAAAAATACCATTTCCAGAAGCGACGACGTGATCTCTGAAAATTCAAATTATGGCCCAAGGACAGATGATAACGACGGTGACAGGTTTGATGAGTTGAAGCCCTGGGTAGTCGCACCTGGTTCAAATATCAATTCCGCAAAAAATGGCGAGTCGAGTGGCATAATCCCTGGNTCGGANAATAACAGGGCTTCNGATGACTACGAATCTTTGTCGGGCACAAGTATGTCGACTCCGGCTGTTGCAGGGCTAATTGCAATAATGATGGAAATTGGAGAGGAAAGGGGTATGGAGTTCATGAGCGAAGAGCTCATCGAAGAGGGGAAAGGGATCGAANGATACGAGGCGATCAGATATTACCTCAGAACTGCATCGGAGTTCAGGNCAAGTTGGAGCATAGATGATACGTTCGAAGGAAACTCATGGAACGAGAAATATGGATTTGGGATCATAGATGGCGGTGCCATAGCTCAAACAATGTTCAATTTGGACACCAATGGAAGTGGTGGNCCGGGTTGGCCGAGGCAGGGNCATTGGGNGGAAATAGAGAGTCCGAATGCATTTTCCTGGGTAATTGAGGGTCAGACATACAACCTGAGGGGACACATAAACGAGCATGGGGAAGCAAATGGGACAATACAGGAAATCCTAGTTAGTGTGGAAATGGAGTTTAAGAGGTCCGCGCAGACGCCAAAAGAGAGCATATCGCTTCTAAATTGGTCCAATCCNATTATCATTAGGGACNCTACAAACAATGATGCTATGTCTAATTGGACAGCAATGTTCGAAATCCCGGAGCTTCCAGAAGAATACTTGGACAAGATGGTGGTGGCGAATGTTGCAGCGAGGAATGATCTGGACAGGTGGAGCAACATCACAGAATTCGAGTACCCAGTTGGCAGACTGAACATAACTATGGGCGGACCGAGTGGCCAGAAAGGATTGAGCGGAACTGTAGACGTGGAAGGTGAGTTTCAGTCAGTAGGTAACGCGACGATTCAGTGGAGGCTCGACAACAATGATTGGGTGGATGCAATAACTTACCACGATGGGAGATGGGGGGAAGAGGACTTGGANGGAACNAAACACGCATATTCCTCAAGGACGGAAGATGATGAGCCGAATCCATCGTGGCAAGGGCATGGTTATTGCGCCCATATGTTCCGGAGGGTTCAGAATAGTCAGCAGCAGGATGGCTCNATTCTAGCAAAGTGCGCAAATGACGATTATGGATGGACAAAATGGGAGTTCAAATGGGATACGACTTTGCATAAAGATGAATCATACAGACTTTCGGTCAGATTGGTCAGTGCGACAGGAGTGATGTCCGANGAAATTCGTAGGACTGTCACCTTAGACAACACGCCCCCGACTCCGGATCTTCAATTCGTCAGTGGTTCGATTACAGTACAGGAATACGGGGTGCCCATGAAAGAAGCTTACGTCAACACTTTCCTAGAAGTCAGGGCAAAGATAAGGAATACGGGGGACAAGGCCGCGACCGATGTTGGTGTAATTCTTGAAGAATGGGAGGCAAGAAGGGACGAGTATATCATCCCACTAATCAACAGCGGGGAATACGTTGATCTTGTTTTGTATTGGAATCCATCACAGGCAGGAGACGCCAGGATTGTAATTAACATAGATCCTTATGGGCAAATTGAAGAGTTGGATGAGACCAACAACGAGCTAGTAGGAGTTTTTCCTGTAATTCCTCGTCCGGAGGGAGTAGACCTAACTGTAAGAACAGGGGCAATTACCACTGATCCTGCTGTNCCCCGTCCATTCGAACAGACAGTGGTTAATGTAAGGGTTGACAACCTTGGATCGACCGACGCATTGGGCGTGGAAGCGACTCTTGAGGAATTGAGCGACAGAGGTTGGGAAAGAGTCAGTTCGGCTTCAGTGGGATNGATCCAAGGTGGCTACTATTCTGAGCTAGCATTCCTGATGATTCCAAATCGAACAGGCCCCATTGATTTGAGGGTTAGCCTTGTCCTGGATGATGGTAGTGATATGAACTGGGATAACAATGCAAGAATAAAGACCATACTAGTTGATCAAACNATCCTTACCGGNCCCAAGGTTGTTGAATTTGAAGTTGGGGAGGAGCCAGTTAGCGTAGTAAGGATTGACGAAGAAAATGGAATTCTAATTACTGATAAGGGAGGGGAGATGAGTCTTTTCAAGATGNCAAATAATAACGATCTAGAGAGGTGCAGCAATCTGCTTGACGATCGGTGGACTGGGGACTTGGTCACCAGAACTACTGATGATGGTTTTGCCCACATCGTTTGGACTAGGAGATTCCTGGACAGCTACGGATTCCTGATGCAGACATTGAGCTACACGACAATAGATGCAACTTGCAAGACTTCTCCCGTTCAGGATCTTCTGCCGGGTTTNCCCCTAACTGATGGNAAATATTGGGGANTTGACATGGACATCAGGGACTCNGANATTGTTNTCGCTGGTTACCACCGGGACATATTCACTGGNGGNACAATGGGGGATGAAACCAATATTTTCTTGCTGTATTCAGAAGCNCCTGCGACCCCGGATGACTGGACACTTTCATCTGAATTGATCGATNATTTAGACATTCCAACCTATGCAGCAGACAGATTGGCGATTGAATTCGGGCTCGATGATTCTATGCACTTGCTGTACCAGTCAATAAGAAACGACTCGACTGGCGAGGAAAGGCTCGGGCTATGGTATGCACACGGCGAGTTGGGGCAGCCAAATTGGGCATACAGAAAATCAGTGGGGGATGAGGCTTCATTGCCGAAAATGGTTGTAATTGCTGATGATAAGGAAGAGACGGAGACGATTGTAGCTCTCTGGCGGGAAGGAGACAGTCAGGGCTCCGAGCTGTTTTGCGTAGTGACTGACTCGACATTCTCGGTGGTTGAAGGACTAGAAACGGCAATTCCCGCAAGGGGGATGTCTGGACTAGATGTGGCAGAGACCGATAGGGGGGTTCAGGTGTTTTTCGACAGAGTAGGGCCGGGAGGGCCCCAGGTCGAATACGGAATAATTGATTACGAGGATGGGCTTATTGGCCTGTCCAATAAAATAATCACTGGCCAGATTGGCATAGTTGGCCGTTATGACGATCTAGGAGAGACAACTTTGGTGCTTCCCTCATCCGGTGATTGGCAGTTCAGATCCCTGATTGACGATGGCCTAACCCAGAAGGAGGGTGGTTTCACTGAGCGAATCAGATCCTCACTAGGATTGGATCAGGAAAGCTTTGAGATTCTTGTGATAGGTGTGGCGTTTGCGGTTCTAATTCTTGGGTTCGTTACATTGGCCTCCATGACGGCTCAAGGTCTAGGATGGGCCAGAAGGAGGAGGGCTTTGGAGAGCAAGGATTCGGTAAAAATTGAGGACGACGTAGTCGATCTAATTGACGACTCGGACCTTGCAGTTAGTGCCAATGAGGTTGAGATCGTTGCTCCCTTGAAAGAAGAGAGTGATGAAATGGATGACGGTGCTGCAAGGAGGAGATCTAGAAGATCGGAAAGGATGAGTGGCGATATAGAGGTGGCCACTGAGGAAGAAGTTGCGTCCGATGAAGAAGCTGAAATTGATGCATTCGTTTCCAAGTCAAAATTGGGGGAGACGGGTAGTCAAGTGGTTTGCACGAGTTGTTCTGGAAGATTTGCCGTTGGCGTTGGGGTTAGCAGTGCGAAATGCCCGATCTGTGATGAAAGAGTTTCCCTGATTAGATGATACAATCATACAAAGGTGACCCCCCCATGCTTGAGCAGGAATTCTCGTTGAATTTCGTCGAACCAATCAAGCATTGAAGAGTTGAACTTTATCGAAGCTATCTCCTCGTCGGCCATCAGGTCATCTTGGATTCCGCTAAGCGTTCCAGGAGCAGCGCCACAAGACACGCAAGCTCCATCGAGATCCAGGACAAGGGAAAGTGCTAGTTTCCCACTATTTAGTGTCTCGACGGCAGTATCGGAAACCAATAGCCCCCCTCCATGACCCTCGAGGGCCGATCTTACAGGACCTAACCTTGACATTAATGCTGGAACTAAGTCATCGTCGCCGGACTCGACTAGGCGGATAAGGGACAAGGAGAGAAGCCTACGATTTTCTAATGGGTCATTGCTCTCTAACATGCGCCTTTCTGATTCACGAGTAATGGATTCGACGGTTTGGACCCTGTACATCTCTTCCAAGTCTTTTTGGAGTGTGTCTGGTTCTTCTTCAGCGCCCACGATTTTCCGAGTCATTGGATTTATTTTATGACTATGGGGGCCGATGACATTCAAAAGGGACGATATGTCGTGAGTGCCATGGGCGCAGATGGCGTGTCTGAAATCCCTCTACTCAGGGTTAGTGACCTGCATGCTGAGACTGGAGGAGTTCAGATCTTGAAGGGAGTCGAGATTTCCATCAATCCAGG
>PBUX01000031.1 GCA_002728565.1 Methanobacteriota archaeon
TTGGAGAAGAGAGCGGTTTCTTGAATGCTAGTGAGATGACTCTTATTCTTTCTTTTCTGTCGATATTGTGTTGGCTTGCTTTCATTGGCCAAATTTGGATTAAGTACCCAATAATGAGGGAGAATCTGGCATATTTGTTGATAGGGTCAATTTTTGTTCAATTGGGATTCATCAGGGCTCATACTAATTCTCCACTATTTCCGTTTAGTTCTGGGGTAACTGACTGGGTCTGGGTAATTATTGCAAATTTTGTGATGCTTTTCCTGGCCATAGTGGTTGTTTGTAGGGCGGTAATTGAGACTAGGGATGTGCATGTGAGAATCACACATTCGCACCCCGATCCAAGAGTTCTTGAGAGGCAATGGCGGGATCATAGCCTAATGGCTTGGGGATTTGGAGTAGGCGGGTGGGTCGCATTGGTGAACGTCAATTCTTGGATTGCTTCGCACTCAATTGCACCGAGTCCTGGTCAATTGGATTTTAGCTATTTCCTAGTTTTACTGAATCTGCTAACAGGAGTGGTCTCTTCGGCGCTTCTACTATTTCTGATCTGGTTCCCGCAACTGATGCTTGGGGGATCGAAACAGAGAATTATGTCATCAAGAGCGAGGGAGGTTGAGGGTGTCTCCGAAATTGTTGAGGCACTGGAGTCCGGGACATGCCCCGTATGCAATCATGCCACTCGAACGACCAGGAGCTTAGAGGGAGCCATGCAAGCACCTTGTACAAAAGAAGGGTGCAATGGCAAGGGCNCGCCAGGGGAAAAATGCGAGGANTGCGGNACCCCCATNCCAACAAGNCTGGTTTGTGAAAAGTGCAAGGCCAATACTCCAATTGNGACCCATTTCGGCGAGTCGGACGCGTGGTGANATGAGCGCATAGGGGCATTATTCANATCATGGGGNTTGATGAGTAAATGATGGATGATAGTTCGAANGATATTGCATTTGATGACCAAATATCTGGTCAATCAGATGGCGATATGGGCGATTCTGACAAGGATGCCATAGTTACGGTAGTCTCGGTAGTTTCTGCNCTATTGATTTTTCTTGCTTCTTCAGTTGCGATTCTACACTTCTGGTCCGATGGCTCTGGCCTGGTAATTGGTGGGCCAAGTTCTGCACTAGTAGCCTGGCAAAATGAATACATGGAGATTACCGGGATTTCCTCAGTAGAAGGTTTGGATGGAAGNGGGGTNGTGGTTTGNGTAGTCGATACTGGGATAGATCTCAGTCACCCCGATTTGGAAAATGTGAATCTAATTGGGTGGTTGGATGCAATAAACAATTTTGAAGAGCCCTATGATGATGANGGGCATGGCACAGCTATGTCTGGAATCATTGTGGCNGATGGTGGATTGGATGGGGTTGCCAAGGGTGTCGAACTCCTAATAGCCAAAGCGATAGGGGGTGACGGCTCTGGNAGCGATGACACNGTTTCAGAATCNGTNAATTGGTGTGTTGAAAACAATGCNGATATNATTTCATTAAGCCTAGGTGGNGGTCAGGGCTTCGGATCAGGATTCTTCACTACCGACGCACTTGAACAGGCAGTAGAGGATGCAATGGACGAGGGAGTTTACGTAATTGCTGCGGCTGGCAATGATGGTTCAGATGATGATGGGGATGTAGAGTCGCCCGGTTCAGTGGAGGATGTAATTTGNGTGGGCGGAATCAATAGGAATTCGGCGATTTGGTCTGGAAGCTCAAAGGGTGACAATGACGGGAGGATTTGGCCGAATCCAATCCTTCCACGTAGCGATCCGGATATGAAGCCAGAGATAGTCGCGCCTGGGAACGAAGTCCCGGTTTTGATGGCTGGTGACGTTGGGAATGACGNATGGTGGGGTTGGTCCAGTGGGACTTCGGCATCGACNGCTTGGGTCGCTGGATCATTGGCCATACTACTGGANCACGAGCCGGGGCTCCAAAGNGAAAATTCCCAGGGCAGACAAGGAATAGAGGAGGTTAAGATTAGGCTAATGGAGTCNTCCCAGATGATGGAGGGGCAAACCGAGCATGACGACCACTATGGGTACGGCCATATTAGATTGGACNTGCTCATCAATTGANGCTTTTCTGGGTCACTTTGGNGGTCAATGCTTTCTGATAAGGGCCACCAATGTCCCCCCCGTNAGGTCGGTGAAACCGATGGAATGGTGCTCGCTGACATTTTTGACAAGTGATATCCAACTGTTGAAATCACTAACCTTCTCTTGGGCTGGGGTAGGGGGTTTTCCTTCTTCCTGAGTGCCTACATCCCCTGTTGGTACCGTTGGTTCCTGGACCAAAACTACTCCGCCCGGTGAAATCAAGTCGAATGCAAGTGATGCTGCTTTGACCCTCTCCCCTTCTGGTAAATCGATGATCGCAAGACCCAATGGTTGGGGTAGCGCAGTTCCAATTGGGGTCTCGGGAGAAGCGAAATTGGCCAATCCAGATGATATCGCCTCTCCAGCTACTTCGGACCACGACTGAGAGATTACNCTGGCCCACTTTTCTGCATCGTACCTCCTTATCANTCGATCGATAATCACTCCAAAGCGAGAGCCTTGTTCAATGATTCTGAAGTTATCTGGACGCTTTCCATAGGACTCCGACTCGCCATCCGGGGATCCGCACCACATATCAAACAACCATGCCGAGAGGTGCCCGATACCCCCGCCCANCAATACAACGTTATTTGCTGGAATTCGNGAGCATATGTCCCTAATCCTGACTCTGATTGACCTNGGNAGNGGGGTCATGTCCATGTGCAACATCTGCTCACCGATACTGGTTGCAATTTTTGGTTCGATTTGGTCCCTTGACTCGTCCTCACGCAATAGATTGTTGATGATCTCTCGCTCAGAAGCCTGAGGCAGTCCGAGACCNCCCNCGCTTCCGTCCATGATCGATTATTCGGCATCATACTAATCAATGGTCTGCTTAGATGGTTTCAAATCGGCATTGCGGGCCAAGGGAGCATGGAGGGTGGTGGCGAAGCCATGGCTGACTGCCCTCAATGTTTGGATGAAACAATTCATGAGGTTGTCAAGAAGGTAAGGAGGGGCAAGGGGGAAGACTGTCTAGTCAAGTGCCTTGAATGNGGCCNTTTCCATACTCTGCTATTGCGNCCCCCCAAGGCAGTGAAAGTGAAGGCCTCCCTATCCCATGGAAGTGAAAGTTTTGCGATTGAACTGGAAGTAGATGATGATGAGGAGATAACCGTTGGAGACGTCTTTGAGCATGATGATTGCACTTGGGAAGTGACGAGAGTGGATGATGCCAATTCTAGATCGCAAGGAACTATGTTGGCTTCTGAGATCGGAGCGATTTGGGCGAAAAGAACTGATAAAACGATTATTTCGATTACGATGAATGATGGCGAGGAAAGCGCCTCGACAAAGATGGAATGCGATCCAGATAGGAGATTCTCATGCGGCTCGATAATCCAAATCGATGGTAGGAAATGGAGGATCAGGGGTTTGCATACTGGACGAGGCAGGACTCTCACTGGAAGTAGAACAGCAAGTGAAATTCGCAGGATATACTTGCAATTGCCTANGAGCTCATCTTCTGTTCGTCCAAGGAAGAAGTAGTGCCTTGGTCACATGCCATGCGACTTCGGGATTCTCCCGTAACCTCCTCATGCTATACTCATACCACCTAGTGCCGTANGGAAGATATACCCTAGTCCTATGCCCCTGAGAATTCAGACTTCTCCTTATGTCGCCTTTTACGCCCAGAAGGAACTGGAATTCGTAACCCTCTCCCTTACCCTCTCTCTTTGGGGGCCTGACTTCTCTTGGATCACCCCTACCGGGCCCTAGTCCAAATTTATTCAATGANCTGAGTGAGTTCTCAATTACTGGATCATCGTGCGAGGCTATTGCCACATAGGCCCCATTTGAAATTGCCTCAGTTACCGCCTCTGAGGTTGCNTCTACGATTTCGCTGTAACCGGTATGGGCGATAGATTCTGACTCTAGGTATATTCCCTTGCATACCCTGATGTCAGAATCNGGTCCAAGCTTCGAGGTAATTTGACGGATATCATCAATGGTTCTGTGCAACCTCCCCTGTATNGCCACCCCTACATTGGAAAGACCCAGTTCATGCATTCTGAAAAGAACCTCTAGGGTATCNTCGGTTACTCTGCTGTCCTCCATATCTAAGCGGACAAAAATGCCCAATCCATCTGCTCTCCTCACTAGTGACTCGATCTTGGAAAGGGCTGCTTCCCTATCTATAAGGAGGCCAAACGCAGTTGGTTTGATCGAAATATTTGCATCGAGAGCGAGAGAAGAGATTGATTCCAGGACCATGTCATACTCTTCTTCAAAAAANACNGTCTCCTCCATTGTCCTTACTTCTTCCCCCAAAACATCGATTGTGAAGCAAGATCCTTCAACTGAGATCCTACTAATTACGGAAAGAGCCTGCTCCAAGCTCTCCCCTGCAACATATCTCTTTGCGACCCAGCTGACTATGAATTTTGGAGCGAATGGGAGCAGTCGGACAATAGCCCCCGCGAGCATACCCATGGTAGGTCTCGGATAGTTGCAGGACTTCACAATTACTCTGAGTAGGTCACTAAATAGTTGAAGNCNGTTTATCTTTTCTTGACAATNTCATTGCCCCTTTTGACNGGAATGCCTTGCATTTCCAATTCCTCGATTATAGCTGCTCTCTGCCAACCTTTGAATGACTTTCTATCNAAGTGGGCGAATACTGCCCCGCCCGGGAATGCCTGAATTGTAGAAGTCAGTGCCTCGCCCAATGAATTCTTCCAGGNGTGNTTTGATACNTCGGGTCTTTCATCNATATTATCGAAATCGAGNGAATAACTAGCGATGATATGTCCGGCCCATACTTCGGAGTCGCGGATTACCGACTTGTGCCTAGGGGCATAATGACCACCCCCTATCCCCAGCAAAACTTCCCCCTGACCTTGCCAGAGGCCATGCTGCTCACCCCCTGTTAGGCCAAGTGAGATCGAAATAGCCTGGGCCCATACATCTGCTGCTTCCTTGTCATTCCACTGATCCTCATCGGAGCCGATCTCGACATATATCGTTGGCTTACTGAGAAGTGGGCCATGGTGAGTTGCCTCTATTGTAATGTCATACCTGTCATCCANTGCNCTCTCAATAGCAATTTCTCTCATTATTCGAAAAAGAGGGGCGAATCTTGGTGAGGGGGGGCTCAACTTACCGTTAATGCCGCCTGCTACTCCCCTCTCGCCATGTGGGACNCCACCCGGAATTCCAATTGGGTGAAGGGTCAATGCTGGTGTCTTGCTTGATGAAACATGCCGAGANAGAATCAAAATATCGTCAATTTTGAATTTCGTTAGCTTCTCATGCTTTTTGTCTATTCCGTCTGCCAAAATGTGTATTTCATCAATCAGTAAGATGTGAACATCTCCGTTAATGTGGGCCCACACGGAGCCATGTTCGAATTCGGTTGATTCGCCCCAGCACCCTAGGTCAATGACTGAAGAAAGGAGGTTCAAAGATGCTTGATCATCTTTTGATGCGAGTATGAGAGTACCCATGGAACGCGATGGCGCAGCTTACTTCAATGTTCACAACACTCTTTCAACNCGCTCCCTTGCCGATCGATATGGCCCCTGCCGGGATTGGNTACAACNCGACTCGGGTTAACAGGGGAANGGGGNTGAACGTAGTCATAGGTACAATGGGCGAGCTGGCAAAAGTCGATGATTCGGGGAGGNTGCTTGAAGAACCGGCGAAACCTTTCCCAGCTAGTATTTTCGATGGGGTTCTTATTCATGACAGGTGGGTGGGAATTTGGTTGGATCGGGAGCTTGGCGACGCTAGAATGGCAGCACTACCTTTGGATCAAAANTGGTCAGATGGCCCAGAGAGAGAAGAGTTGCGAATGGCCATCGCATCTCAAAGAAGCTTGCATCCTGCTGGTGCGATGTGGCATAGGAGATTGGATGCTGAGCCGATAAAAATGGGTACTTTCGAAGGAAACATCGTATTCGCGACTATTGATGGAGCGTACATGATAGACTCAGATTCGAATGAGGTTTGGAGGGGCGTTTTGCCCTTCTGGCAGGAAATTGCCGAGATTGGCATTGATGACAGGATTGTTGCAATTTGCGAGTTTCCGGGAGGGCTTGCACTGTGGTCAAGGGCAGGAGGTGTGGCGGTATTGGATCCANCTCAAGGAGGAATCCTATACACCAAGGTGATTCCTACGAAGGATTCGGTAGAGAGTGTTTTCTACTCGGAAAACGGTGGATGGGTCGTCTGTCTGCATGAAGGTAATGTATTGCTGATGGACAAAATTGAGGAAGAGCCCCATTTAGTACGNACAAATGGGGCGATTTTGGACGCTGAATACTCAAGCATAGGTTGGAGATTGACTGGATGGAGGAATGATGTCCTNGTGGGAAAGGCGGATGACCCCCCCCACAGTGGCCAAAACNGAATCAATAGGCATTGGAATAATTGGCGGGATTGTAATGACCAATGACGGAGAATGGAGCAAATTCTCTGCCTAATCGTTTTGTTTTTCTTCCGTATGTCCACACTTGCCACAGACCATCCTATCGCTGTGGATGCCTAAGAACACCCCTGGGCCGCATTTTGGGCAACTAACCCCCTTTCGGACGAGTTCCCCGGAGCTAGTGTCGTATTTCGAGTGCTTGGAGTGGGGGTTTGGACCATCACTCATTGGATTCGCCCNCCTCTTCCGATGTGTTCTCTTCTTCCTCATTATTGGACTCAGTAGGATCAGGCGAATCTGGCTCCGTCACNGGCGTTTCTTCTTGTGACTTATGCCTCTCCTTAACGTACAATGGCTCTATGGAAGCCGATTCACTGGACCCATAAATNAGTGCCATGCCAGATGTTCGGGACATCCCAAACCTTGTATCCACGTTCTTAACAAANACTAGGTCCTTGTTAGCACCTGGTTCTGACTTCGCNGCCGCATCNANCATCATTGAAAGGGAGGGTGTCGGCTCATCGGGGTGGTCCCATTGGAATGAAATCTCTACACGATCAAGCAGTGGATTCTCTCTTCTCTCAATTACTTCCAATATCTCACCTACCTAATATTCACTTTTAGGGCGTAGCTCCCTGGTTGATTGATATTCAGCCTCTTGGCTACCTCTGATCTTTCTGGATGCAGTACGACCACCAATCCCTGCCAATCTGTAGTGACGGGTGAGTTTGGGCAGTGCATGCATTGAGGGGGTTCAGACCGCTTTTCTGGGTCTGGCAGAATCCTGTTGCATTCAGCGCATGCGAATGGTTGCTTTGCCAAATTAATCAGCCTCCGAAATCCATGCGAATGCGCCGAGNCCGTCCATCTTGCAATTTAGTCCGATCTTGCTTGAACGGGGGTCGCTGTGNTTGATTGACTTGGAAACTATTCGCGATCTCACGGGGGTGCCCTCCTCCAATGACTTTCCTGATTGGTTGCCCTCTATCCTCTTAACTCCAAGATTGACCTGNATGGGCTCGTCCAGAATCTGCGATTTGTGTAGTAGTGCCTCCATTGGGCCTATTCTCACGAATGCTCCATACTCTGAAATTTCTGATATTGCNCCATCGATTACCTCGTTGTTGTCCATTGAGAACACCAGTGCCTTGAATCTGACATTCTGATAAATTGCGCCGTCGCCGTGAATTATTTTTCCCCTGCCTATTGCTTCGTGGTCGAAGGTTAGGAGCGTGAAATTCTCGTCTTCATCAAAACGGCATTCAAATGCGTCATGTGCTAATTCGTCTATGTGGTCCTCTAGNCTTCGACCACGGCGAATATACTCGGCTGGAATCCTAATTGTGTCCTCTCTGGTCTCAAGGGTGTACATTCACTTTACCTCCATTGCGGACCTTCTCCAAAGGAGGGTTTTGCCTCCCGTCCTTCATCGGCTATGCCTCTGGAGGAGAGGTCCGTGCGGCCTGCCGACCCGCCTCCCGTGTATAAGCGCAACGGATTGTAAGTGGCACCGGCGAATGTAAAAAACGTTCAGACCGTAGGTCTGAATGAGGGTTTTGTGCGAATGTTCAAGTGGATTCGGAAACGCATATTCGATTCTGATGATGGCGGGCAGCTCAAGTGGTTTGGTCCGGCGAAGATGTTTATCTTTGCTAATTAGCTCAATTTTGGTGTCCTCGGGAGTAATGTTCTCACTGTCAATTGACTATAAATTACCCTCGGAATTGAATGATTGGGCACTTCACTCGGACGAGGAAGATGTCTGGATTGACGGCGGCCAGCCATGGCCTCAATTTGGGAGATCAGCTGGGAGGATCGCGCATGTCCCGGACCATGACCCCATATCTGGCGGGGCTGGCGAGGGAACGCCTGGGAATGCCACGAGCCTGATGCCTATTCTGTCCCCGAAGTTAAATTGGGAATATGGCACATATTCGATTGGTACCGACTCGCTNGGTACGCCAATAGCTGATTTCTCCAATTCCCTAACTATTGGCAATGGCGCAGAAGAGAGGTGCGGAGGTAGTTCGCTTTACACGATCATTACTCAGACCGTGGAAACTTCGGGTTCAGATCATAGCTTCTTGAGGATAATCGAGGGCGAGGATGCTGATCTNGCCTGGCAAGTTGATTTGGGGGAGACCGATCCAATCAAAGCNACACCTGTTGTTGTTGACATCGACGATGACGGTATGCCTGAAGTGGTTGTCGTTTACGATTCAGAGGGATCGATGTATGTTGAAGCTTGGTCGCCCAGATTGTCATGCTCAGTGACCGGATGGTCGGAGAACGGCCACTCTGGCGAGAAGATTTGGAGTTGGAGTGATGATGAAAAGGCGATTGGAAGTAGTGAGGGGCCGTACGTTAATGCCCTTTTTGGCGGGCATAAGCCGACAACTCAGCCCCTGCTAGCTGATTTGGACCTAGACGGAGATGCCGAATTGGTTCTGGCNGCCATAGATGACTCCGCGTCTGCAGTCGGTCCAGTNNTTCTAGCCATNACACTGCAGATGAACGGTACGCCTTCGGTGCTTTGGGAAGTAAACCTAAACAAGGGAAGCCATCCCTCTGACCCAGCTTTCGTACAATTGGATGAAAATACAGGCCATGTAGTGCTAACGACGATAGAGGAACAGAATGGCAGGGTATGGGCCTGGAAGATCGAATCTTCGACCGGGGATTCCATTTGGGACGATGGTTTGGACCTTCAGAATACTGACGGNGATACTAACTCGCCGCACATAAGGATGCCCGGGCCAATAATTGCTAATCTGGATTCTGACCCATCCCTTGAGATGATAGTTACCATTCCCACGGATGGCGATGGGGACTCATCCATTGATGGCGCTGAATTCAGGGGTTTGGAGATAGATGATGGTGCTGAGATATGGAGGTTCGAGGCCGTTAATGGATTCGCCGATGCACCCCCTACTGCNATTGATACNGATGGCGATGGTCAGCATGACAGAGTCTGTTGGGTGACTTGGTGGCAAAGCTCCTTCCCATCTACTGCAAGACACGGGGCTTCAGGATGCCATGACGTGGACGGGGACGTTCCTGATCTGGCATGGAATAGGGATTTGGAGTCGACTAGGGGCGTCCCGAATGACGAGATTGCGGTGGCGGCGACATCATGGATGGACATCAATGGATTCGATGAGCAAGAGCTATTGGTACCTTTTGGACGGACTCTGTGGGCGTTCGATGGTGAAACTGGAACATCTTCTGGCACCAATAATGAGTGGGCGAACGGAATTGAGCTAGAGCATAGAACTTGGTCATCGCCCTCGCTGGCAGATGTGGATGGGGATGCTACATTGGACGTAATCNTGGGGAGCATGGTTGTTTCTACTGGCATGTCTGATGTCAGGCCAATTTTGGATGGAAGGTGGATTGAATTTAATCCGAGNGAACCCGATCCCGGAGAAGAAGTCACTATTACCGCTTTCATAGAGAATNCCGGTACGGANGAAACGGGGGAGGTTACAGATGTCTACCTTTATGCAGATGGGATAAAAATAGCTAGCGAGGGCATCGGGAATCTTGAGCCAGTTGGCCCAAGTGGTTCTGGATCATTTGCCTCATTCAGTACGGAATNGAGCGGTGGCCTAGGCGACCATACTTTCGAAATCGTTCTAGACCCTTACAAGAATCTTAGTCAGTCGAGATTCGACAACGACATCCAGAGCAAGACCATAAGCATTATCGAGACTTACAATGCCTCGTTTGAATTGCCGACTGACCCACTGAGAATAGATCCAGGGGAAGATGCGGTCGCATCAATTCCAATAAGATCTACTGGAAGGATTGCTGGAGTTTGGAGCTTGGAAATTGAAGGCCATGGTTTGCCTGACGGATGGCAGTGGTTTGACGAAACACCAGGAGGGCTGAATAGCGTGGAAATAGGGGTTGGGGATATTTGGAGCCCCCAAATCAGAATTAGCGCTCCTGTTGATGCATTGGGTTCTGATTCCGGATTTATCGGGCTAACTCTGAGTCTGGATGATGATTCCAATGTCAGCGTCTCTTCGGTATTGCCCGTGGAGGCCAACAGAACTAGGGGGATTTCCATTAGGGGCCCCGATGGAACAGCGAATAGCGATGGTTTCGGATTGGTGGGCGAGGATAGCAAAGCTTGGTTGCTAGTCGAGAATGTTGGAAACGCCGCTGAAAATCAGATTTCGATGACATGGGATGGTACTGATTGGGGCTCTGACCTAAGGATTTTTGACTCGGATGGGGTTGAAATGAGCGCAATATCCCTTGGCCCGGGGGAGAAGAAGGAGATGTCGGCAAGACTCCAAGTTCCTGGTGGGGCGCAAATGGGGCAGCATGTAAGTACGCCCTTGACCATGTGCGTAGGAGTTGGCGAGGAAGAGGAATGCGGGACCGTTCAACTTAGGTTCTTTGCCTCTGGAACGATAGTGGAGCCACAGCACCACAGATCGATTCCTGCGGAGGGGCTAGTTTGGAGCGTTACCGCCGATCTACCGCAAGATGAGGATAATATTTCTTGGTCGGTTTCGGATGCAGGGATGGGAATAGCCAAGTGGTCATGGCAGGGATCTGGCAATATTTCAATTTCTGGCGACAACATTACGCTCTCGGGAGAGCCGGGTTCCAGAGTCTCTGGCGATTTGTCTCTAGATCTGCCTCCTGACGCNCCCCCATCTTTCCACCAATTCCTAGACCCAGGTCCGGATGAAGATTTTTCACTCAGGCTCTCTATAGAGGTTCTGCAAATNCACAGNGTGAACCTGACNGTTGTTTCGCCCNTTGAGCAGCCTTACATTGTCGATGTCAAGGAAGAGGCCCTAGTTATGCTAAGACTTGAGAATCGTGGTAACGGAGGAGACACATTCCTCCTGTCTCACGTGATTACAAGTGGGACTGGTTTGTCTGGTGTTGATGTTAAATTCAATAGTGAGNCGATCNATCTGGGAGCTGGTAGCCTGCAGACAGTCCCACTTAGCGTAACTTTGCCTGAAGATACGCCTGCTGGGCAGTCGATTGTCGTGGTTTTCTCAGCTCAGTCGGCCNTTAACTCCAGTGCGATTGGTTCTNCAGAGCTGNCTTTCGAAGTAATGCAGGACCATCGTTGGGAAATCATACCCGAGGGANTTNATGGCGTAATCAATGGAACAACCGCCCAGCATCCCCCTGGCCACGAATTCAGTTTTCCCTTCAATGTAACAAACATTGGCAACCTTGTGGACGACCTAGAACTGGAAGCGAAAGTGGGTTTCCAAAGGGAAGAGGGAGATACTTCAACAGGTTGGAACCTGTCTGGTGATTCAGTAGAGAATATCGAAGTCGGCGGTAGCCATACACTTTTCATTTCAGGAGTAATTTCGAGTGAGGCATATAACGGAACGGTGATGGAGATAGAAGTCACTGCTATAGCGAAGGAACAGGTAATCGCGAATCTGGAGTTCTTTATNGAGGTCACGAGAGTTCCCGGATGGCAAGTATCGGCAAACAACGCGAATCTCGAGATCGATTCCTCTGGATCCCAAATCCAATTAGACATAATCCAACTTGGAAATTCGCCAAGTAGGCCTTACGTCTCNTTCTACGTTACCGGAGAGAAAGGNTGGGAAATAGAAGATCCGGGACTAATGCCNATAGTGNNGCCGGGCTCTTCTACNCCCCTCATTCTCAATGTAACCCCTCCGGAGAATGCGATGCATGGCAGAAGCGTTGAGATCAATATCAAGGTCAGAGATGGTGACTCGGAGGGATTGGCAGAGATCACCCTTCCACTCAAAGTAGCAATTGTTTACGAATTCTCNATTGAGAACAAGGCCCCAGAATGGACTGTTTCCCANATGGGGGGNTATTCGCACATAGAGATAAGCAACCTTGGAAATTCGGCTACCACTATAACCCTAGAAATTCCCGATTTGCCCTTAGGTTGGTCGGTAGTAGGAGATACCGAAATAGTACTAGGGATGGGGGAAACCAGGGGGGTGCCGATTGACCTTATCCCCAGTGAAGATTGGTCCGGTGACGAAATGGTGGTTACCATTACTGGATCCGATCAATCGGGAAAGAGTGCAAATATCAGCACCACAGTAAAGATGTCGGAGTTTTCTTGGGCGGTTTCNCCTATCATCAAGGCAACAGAGGGCGACTNAGCATTGGTCGATTTCTATGGGACTAATNGAAATTTGTCAACAGTTAGTGTNGGTTCTGAAGATCTGGTGCGCACCGAAAGAGGATGGCTGCTGCCAATAACTGGCAGCGGATCAAATACGATCTCCGTGGATGGGGAAGATTTGTTTTACGAGGCCCACATTGTCGAGGTTCCAAACAGGCAGGGCTCGTGNATCTTGGATAGATATTCGACCAAGAAGGAAATATTCATTCAAAATGCGATTGGCCCCTCGGAAATTGTAGTCTCGTGCCAGATCAGTAATGGTAGTGGGAGCCTCGGCTTNACTGCACTATTGATCGGTGATGACGGGTCAATGATTGATTTCGTGACNGGTGTGGCTACNGATAACATGACCGAAGAGGGCGTCAACCTTAGTGCCNAGGGTTGGTCTCCAGAGCCAGGAACAAGGATTNTGGAGGCCAGAATTATAGACAATAGGGGCAACCATATTGGAAGCCAAGAGTGGGAGTTCGAAATCAGAAGGAATGATTGGAATGTGGGATTAGTTGGTTTAGAGCTTGAGGGGCAAGGAGAAGACCAGAAAATAAAGGTNCTAACAAAAAGATCCAATCAAAACNTATTGGAGGGTGCTGAATGCATGATTACGCTATTGTCCGGAGTCGAAGAAGCTTCTTACTTGATAGATATGACTCAGATATACGTACCAACTCCAAGTATTGATCGACCTGATGCTGATGACGGTGTTGAAGTGACAGTGACNATATCCTGTTCCTACCCGTGGGATGTCGACTCNGATCCGAATGACGATGAGGCCAGACTGGTCCTTAGTGGCGGTTCGGTGGCTGATGAAGACATTGCAGTTCTCGGAACCGCTTTATTGTCGGCTACACTAGTNGTTGGTATTTACATCGGNTTTGCCAGGATGGTATCTAACTCAAGAGAGAGGGCTAGATTGATGCAAATGGCACAAGAGGCGATAGAAAACAAGAAGGNCATGCCTAGAGAATTAGANGAAGATTCCGANGGCGAAATTGAGNNAACAGAGGNNCGNTTGGAGGATGAAGACTCTGGAGGGGAAGAAATAGAGATTNTTGAAGAGGATTCGGATGAGTTCGAGACGAGGCTTAGAAGGCTTCTTGAAAGGTGATGCTGGCGACTTTGTGTGGGAAGATACATTCCAACTCCGGCCTTTTTCACTTTCGACCCCATCATCAGGAGCCCCTCTGTTTTGTTGCCTGCTGTTTTGAAATCGATTGATGGGGAGCACAGGGATTTGCTCAAAATCATGGAGGGAGGGGATCTGGGCCTAAAATTCGTAGAAGGACGAGGAATTGGTTTGGATGTGGGAACTTTGCTATTTCTTTGTTGCGCCCAGTGGGAATCTGACGTGAGTGCACCAATGCCGCTGGTCTCTTCCCACTCGATG
>PBUX01000065.1 GCA_002728565.1 Methanobacteriota archaeon
CCGTCCTCACCAATGATGTCAATTAACGCAAGACGCAAATCGTTGTCGGGCTCCTCAAGGATTTTTTCACCCCATTTTTCATGATGGTGATAAGTTGCGAATACCTTGTCACTCTCCAATGCATGGCTGAAAGGTGGATGTCCGATGTCATGTATGAGTGCGGCGAATCGAACCAATCGGGCATCTTCTGGCGAAATCCGACCGGGGTTCACTGTCTCCAAGTGTTTGAGTAAAATTCCAGCCAGATGTTGTGCGCCCAAACTGTGTACGAATCGAGTGTGTGTGGCGGTTGGGAATACGTAATGGCAAGTCGCCAACTGCTTGATATCCCGAAGTCTTTGGAAAGTTCGCGTATCCACCAAACGACTGATCTCATCATCCAAGACGATGTCTCGATGGACGTTATCGCGAACGACTCGGTCATGTCCTGCTGCCATCATTTCACCTCAAAGTGTCTCTGGGCCGCCGGTCGGCATTACTGTCAATCCGGCCACATCACCCCGTAGGGCTGGCCCCTCTGTAGTTGTCGCAAAGATTCCAATGTCCTGTAAATTGTGCGATAGTCCAAACCATGGGCGACCATACGCGTCAACGGACATGTCGAGGAAATCGCCTAGCCCACCACACCGATTGTAACCACAATCAGGTTCCGTATCGATTGGATCGCCGGGTTGGTTGATTTGCACGGTCGTGAAAAGTGGCGCATCTCCGAAAGCATCGCTGACGACTGTGAGATATGCGTTCCAAGTATCATTACCCGTATCACCCACATAGCCGAAGGCAACACGGCCAGCACTACCGGCGGTGACCACAGGGAATCCTGTTCCAACAATATCGGTAGGAGGGGAAATCATCATCGCTTCACTCCAAGAATCTGCCTCGTCCAATGAGTAGGCGTAGTAAGGCATGTTGTCCGCACCGATCCACATGGCGTGTACGTTGTCGTCATCATCGATGGCGACCTGTGCCTCTTCGAAGTTCCATGTGTCAGCAGTGCCTGAATCTTCGGTCGGCAATGGGTGTTCAGTCCACGTGAAGCCACCATCTGTGCTTCGATAAATCGAATATCCACTACCACTGCATCCGACGTTTCCTCGGTATAAATTACCATTCGGACCACCTTCAATGTGGGCGCTCAAACCTCCACTATTGCAACCGAGAGGGGCACCTGGAACCTCAGGACTCCAAGTATTGCCGCCGTCAAAACTGGTCGAGCAAAGAGGTGATTCCCAGTTACCGTTGATGCAGAACACCCATGTGGTCGGGTGTAGAGCCGCAGGATACGGCGCCGAACCAATGGTCTGGTGATCCTGAACCGAATACGAGGTTGCCGGAGTCGGAGGCGACCAAGATGCGCCTTCGTTGTCCGACCATTCAACAGTCATCCCGAGCAGGGCATGCATGTCGAATTTCATGATTCGGTCTGTCCACTTGTCGACGTAGACATAGGGGTCGTTGCTGTTGGGAACAGGTGCGATTGGGTCGTAAGTATTGACACAGGAATAATCCGAAAGATTACTCATCTCGATGAGGCCTGAACACTGAACGATGGCTGTTGAACCGGCCGGTCCGTTGCCCCAACTGGTCATGTAGAGATTGTCATCGGAGGTAATGCCAATCGTTGGTTCGAATGTGCTCATACCGATTCCATAGTAGGAACCGGCTGTCCAATATGGGGCATTGTCCCCTGTGAGGTTTGCTGTGATGTTCGCCGCTTGGACATCAGAGGCGTTTAGGGCGTTCACCCCACCAGCGTAATGGTACCAAGTGGTCGAAGGAATTTCTCGACCAAAATCGAACGGAGATGGCTCCTCGTAAACGGTTTCTTCCTCAGAACCCAAGCACCCAGAGAGGGATGTGAAGACCATCAACATGGCAAGAGCGATGGCGAACTTGGCCTGCTGCATTGTATCCCTCCGGCCCTATGGGGCCGGGACCTACGCTTCAAACCAACGGTTTGGGAAAAAATCCAGCAAATACTGCCACAGAGCAGTTTTCATTCGCCCCAATAGGCCTCGCGAATATCCTGATTGGCTTCCATACAAGCGACAACATCTGCGGGGCGACTGGGCATGGTTTCGATCTCTGCCAAATGTTCGTACAATGGCTCGACGTTGGACATATTGACCACGCCCCATCCGACTTGTGTACAGGGTGCAACAGGAGAAATCGGCATGGTTCCAGACGTTGGATCCCAAGTAGAGAAACTCGGGTACCATGCGGACAGATTCAGAGCGTCCCGCAACTGGCTATTGGAAATGGAAAGATTGGTCCCATTGACCAAGAACCCACCGCGATCCTCAGATGCTCCTGAGCCCATGTCTCCAGACAACTCTCGCAACTGAGTCAATACCAAGCTCAGAATGCCTGCAGTTCTTGGTGTGGCAAACGATGTTCCCGAGGTCTCATGATATCCATCAGTGTCATCGTGATTTGGCAAGACTTGCGTCCAATCCGCAGCGATGTCGGGGTAGGAACCACTCATCGTTTCCTTCTGATCATCATCTTCTTCAGCGTATCCTGAAATTCCAATCGACCAAGGGGGTCCAGCCGTCGAATCTTGGACTGCGGGAGAGGGAGTGTTGTCCGAAGCTCCGGTGTGGACCTTGTTGTGTTCGACCACGGCCACCCGTGTTGCATCTTCGATTCCGGGCACAGGAACGCTACCAATCGGTCCGAACGATGTCGTGATGATGTCGACGAGTGGTTGGTTTGCAGCCGCCAAAACAGCAGCGTCACTAAATCCTTCCACGAAGAAAATGATGGCATCGGGGTTGGCATCGAGAACGGCTCCTGTGACTGCGGTTCCGTGGCCATCAGACGGGTCATCCAAAATGGGTATACTGGTATCATCATCCGGTGTTGTGCCGATGATTCGAGTCCCGGGGAAATACACGATGTCGTTGGCAGTGATGAGGTCCCAACAGGTGGGTGCGTCGGCATCATAGCGCTCCTGCCAAGTTCCATTCTGTGTCAGGTTACACCACATCGTCACACCAAGTCCTTCCAATAGCCAATCAGGCAAGGTTTCGTTGAGGATGAAGCGGTCGTGGTAGACGTTGATTCCTGTATCGATTGGAGCGACTACACTGTAGGCCCCAAAAGACTCCACCCACAAGCCGGTTTCCTCCCCGGTATCTTCGTCATTGCCAAAGCAACCGGATAGACTTGAGCAGAGTAGCAAGAGTGCCAAAAACAACGGATAGTGCCGACTCGACATCCTGCCCACCGGCCCTATGGGGCCGGGCTTTGTGCTTCAACCCGACGGTTGTTGGACCATCTCAACCAAAGCGCTGCTGGAACGGATACAACCCCAATCGAGGCCACCCAAGTCAGGGCTGAACCCATGACTATGCCGTATTTGGGAAGGGTGATTGTGGCCAACAGGGCATAGAAACTGACCGACATGGCACCCAGCATCATCGGACCTACCGCTCCGCTTGGAACCGCTTCACCCTGAGCCATCCAAAGTGCAACCATGCTGGTTAAGAAAATGGCTGGGAACACGGATGCCATGCCGGCTAGCAAGGGTGAACCGAGTTGAGAAAGCCACACGGCCAATCCGATTGCAGTGGCTGCAGCAATGCCTCTGCAAGCGAGGGTGAAAGGGCCAACCCGATTTTTTCCTCGCGGCGCAGGCTTGTGATCAAGGCTAATCCACAAACCGAGGAGGACGCCGATGATGAGGGCGGCCAAGCCCACGGTCATCGATGCCTGCTCTGAGAATAATGTCACGGAAATGGCCGCGCCCGCAAACCAAACACTGAGATTGATGGTGGTGATGACCGTCAAGCGTTTGCCGAAAGTCCACGGTGGGATGCGGGGTGGAACCACCCGCCATAGCCAGAGGAATATGGCATTGAGCAACATGCCTACTGGAACCATGCCCATGGCGGGATCAAATGCGCCTGAGTTGGGGTCAGCCAACCACATGAAGGCCGCCGCTGGCACGATGGTGGTTGGGATGGTTCCGAGAATCCCACCAATCACACCACCGAATTTCTCTATGGCGACCGTGACTGCAATGGCCACCAATCCAGCAAGAATTGCGGCCAGCAGGATTTGGACCTGCGCGTCCATTCAACCATCTTCCGGATCGATATCTTCAACCAGCACAAACTCGTAATCACCGGTTGCACTGTCATAATCAATCGTTGAGAAAATGACCTTCATTTGTCGGTCTTCAAACGGGTCGTGAAACCAAGGCTGACCCTGTCGGAAAATCCTCAGAACACTTTGGTAATCACTCATGCCCATGTTTCCAGTCACTGTGTAGATGGCGCTCTCTGCACCTTCGTCGAGCAAATCGTCGCCTTCTTGGCCACGGATAATGGTGCGCTGCATCCTTCGCGCCACGCGCATGTGTACGTTGCAGCCTAGGATTTGGTGCCAATCACTACTTCCGGACTTGAGATAACACTCGTTATGCTTCATGATTCGCCACTCTCGCTCTGTTTTGTCAACCTATCGTCAATCCTGCCACTTTTGCCAATCGGCACCTGAGTTCGGCGTTCTGTAGTAATTGATTCCTTCAAACACAGTCCACTCATAGCCATCTTCACCAACTCGTCCAATGATGTCCTTGGATGGTCCAGTAGCAATGGCTTCTGTGACCATTTCATCCTCCACAATGTGAGTCTGATCTTCGGTAATATCCTCGGGTTCCAGAACCTCTGGGACATGGTGGGTTTCGCCCGCCATCGCATCATCCAATTCAGAGCGGAGTCGCTCCAAGCGAATGCCTTGGTGTGGGCCCAGAAGACGTAGCATGAGAGCAAACTCTGAGCGCAACGCTACCTCTGACAATTCTTCTGGTGTACGCGCTTCTCGCAGCATTCCTTCGAACTTTCGACAGCGGGAATTCCGGGTCACGAATCCAAACAGAATCCATGTGAATAGTGGAACACCCCCAAAGATTCCAATCAAATCCCAAGCACCCAACCCGATGGCTCCACCGGGGAACGGCAGGACAATCTCAAAGCCCTCAACGGGGGAATCATTCGGATATTTGGGGTCTGTATCATAGCGAAGCTCATCGGTATCGGTCCAGTCATCATTGTCGTCGTCAGTGTCGGCGTTGTCGCCTTCCCCATCGCCATCGAAATCGTAGCATTCCTTGTAATCCAGTGGGAACAAATCCTCTTCATCTGGACAACCATCGTTATCATGGTCGCCGGGACTGGAGAGTTTCGGCAAAATGTCGATGCTGTCGTTGTAACCATCATTATCGAAATCGGCCAGATAAGGGTCCGGATCTATTCCGCTCTGATTGTCACCTAAACCATCTCCATCTTGGTCAATCCATTGTGTAGGGTTATCGGGGAACTGGTCGGCTAACCTGCCCGACAAACTGTCGCCATATCCGTCCCCATCTCGGTCGGCGTGTTGGGTCGGGTCTGCGATGAATACATCTGCATTGGTTCCGGACTGATTATCCCCAAATCCATCACCATCGATATCCGACCATTGTGAAGGGTCGTCAGGGAATTTGTCGGCGCCTGAACCGAGTGGGTTGTCACCAAATCCATCGCCATCTGAATCGGTTTGTTGGGAGGGGTCGAATGGGAAATCGTCTGCATTGTTGCCCACGCCATCGGCATCGGAATCCTGCCATTCTTCGGGGTCCTCAGGGAACGCATCGCCCTGATTGCCGGACAACTCATCGCCATGACCGTCACCATCGGTGTCATTCCATTGGGTGGCATCATTGACGAAGGCATCGTCCTCATCCGCCACTCCATCGCGGTCGGCATCTGCCCAGCGGGTTGGGTCGTCAGGGAACCAGTCCCCTTCCGAACCGTAGGGATTGTCACCATGACCATCCCCGTCTGCATCCGTCCATTGGGTTCCGTCGCTTGGGAATGCATCAGCCATCGTGCCTGTGGCATTGTCGCCATATCCATCCCCATCACGGTCTTTCCATTGTGTGGGATTGGACGGCATATCATCGCCCGCATCCGACCAACCATCACCATCTGTGTCAAGGCAACCGTAGCGGTCCACTGTACTGTTGCCCACGGTTGTAGGACAAGCATCCCCTTGGAAACCAATCAGTTGGTCACCGTAGCCGTCACCATCCGTGTCTTCCCATTGGGATGAATCGTTCGGGAAGACGTCGTTTTCATCGCTCCACCCATCAAAGTCAGCATCGGGGCAACCATACCGGTCGCGTGTGGATTCGCCATAGGTGGTCGGACAAACATCGCCGAAGGTCCCATTCAGATTGTCACCATATCCATCGGAATCGAAATCGGATACTTGTGTGGCATCGTTTGGGAAAATGTCGCCTTGATTGGACACTCCATCCCCATCGCTGTCAGGACAACCGAGGAGATCAACTGTGGAATTACCTGGCAAATAGGGGCAATCGTCCGGGTTGTTTCCGGTTGGATAATCTCCGAACCCGTCCGCATCAGTATCGATTTGTTGTGTATCATCGAGTGGGAATGCATCGGTTCTGTCGGCCACCCCATCGTTGTCTTGGTCGATTTCATAGACGCGGAGGCCAGAACCGTAAGAATGCATCAGGGTTTCTTTCAATTCATAATCCAGAAGTTCAACAGCGCTACCATCAGTATATCGTAGAGATGATGGAGCAAGTGAACTGCGAAATACCATACCCTGTAACTCGGTAGGGGGGAGTGTCACATTCATCGTATTGAGATCCACATGGAAGGCTTTCGTGCCAAAGTAAACTGAACCGTCCAAGGTAGTGAGTGAGTTTGAACCTAACTCCAAAACCTGAAGGATTTGGTCGTGGGCAAGAGCAATTCCACCCCTTTGCATGATATGGCCAGCTGCATCGTTGTATACCCCAAGGATATGTTTGACTGAATTCCCAGAGGTCACATTCTCGATGTTGAGTACCCAATTTCCAGATGAAGAGGTAATATGTTCTAGGCACGACCAGGCGAATCGTTCACCATCAAGAGGAATCAAATTGGTAGTATGGCCCATACAATATGAACTGGAGTGATTCATGGGAATCGTCACCCATTGTTGGCCGGGATGTCGATATCGAGCAAGGGCCTTTGAATCAGACGTATCTGAAGAATATTGTGAACTAGCAGCTCCTGAAAGTGTGGCGACAACCCCACTTTCTAAGAATGCGATTTCGCTATCGTGTTGATAGAGGGACGGGCTCTCAAAGGACTCGATGACTGAAAGATCATGATTGAAGCGAATCACGACATTGATTGATTTACATCGTCCACCAGCAGACGGACAATATGAAGTGGAATAAATAGTTCCACTGATGTCGATGTGGGCCGCCTGAGTCGTCTGAGTCATAGCGCAAAACAAATTCATTGCAATAGCAAATTCAGTTGTGTTTGAAAACGTCTTTGGATAGACACCAACTTTCGGGCAACGGCCATTGCCATTGCCACTTTCCGATGTGTCAAAAACAACAGAATCGACAATACTTAGGTTGGCACGAGAAATTTTCACAACGATGAGTTTTTCAGAATCGGCTGAATTGATTTCTATTGCATTCGGACCACTGCCAAATGCACCATAAGTGTCGCCATTCAAATTCATACTACCTGTAATAATCAACCAATTACTATCCAAAACAACGAGTGTGTGTACTCCTGTTGCATGCCACTCATCATTTCCATCAGCGCGCAGTGGGTTAGTGGTGGCGGAGGAGGAGTGGATTTGAGGGTATGCCTCTGCATCCAGACAATTTCCCTCTTGGTCAAAATGCATCAACAATGCATCTCGCTGCAAAGCCGTCTGACCATTCATCAAATTCACAGAATCGGTCGAAGTTCCCAATACGTAGTAAGTCCCATCATCAGCTTGAGCGTAATCTTGCACCACATGACCAAAACTCCCAGATTGGGAAGACCCGATACAAGAGAGGCTATCCAGAGAAAGAGAGACGAGATGTAAGTCATCAATCGCAGGTAGTGTTCCATTGAATACTGCACGCTGGGTTTGATTTCCACCGGTGAATTCTGCAACAGGTGTGTCCTCTAATTCAGGTGTAGCATCAGCACTGGTTTGAATCGCTGAGGCATAGGACATCAACA
>PBUX01000066.1 GCA_002728565.1 Methanobacteriota archaeon
ATAACAATGGCCTCCGTTGGACATGTTTCTAGTTTTCATGCTTTTTGTGTTTTTATTGATCCAAAGTACGATACTCATCGGATAGTGACTATCCATAGCTCACCCCCAGTGCTCTGTCACTGGGTAGGTGTGTCTAATCCACTCTAGCATGGATTGTTTACCGAAAAAGGGAGGCAGCCATAAATGACTGTCTCCCTCCACTCTAATTAATGCCCCGCCTAGGACTTGAACCTAGAACCTACTGATTAAGAGTCAGTTGCTCTGCCAGTTGAGCTAGCGGGGCAATGCTTCTAAAATGCAGCGATATCTGTGATCGCCTGACCCAGGATCAGGCCATGCACATCGTGAGTGCCTTCGTAGGTATAAACGGACTCCAGATTCGCCATGTGTCTCATGGAATGATATTCCACCAAGATACCATTTCCTCCCAACAATCTTCTGGCTTCCCGAGCAATATCACAGGCCATATCGCAATTAGCTCGCTTCGCCAGGGAGACCTGCTGAGGAGTCATCGCTCCCTCGTCTTTGAGTCTGCCTAGCTGGACACACAACAATTGACCCTGGGTGATTTTGGTCAGCATATCAGCCAATCTGACCTGCTGAATCTGTTTTCCTCCGAGCGGCTCTCCGAACATCACTCTTTCCTTGGAATAACTCCTAGCTTCATCAAAGCAGGCCATGGCTGCCCCCACTGTACCAAATGCTATTCCGTACCTAGCCTGAGTCAGGCAACTGAGAGCACTTTTCAGCCCATCTGTTTCAGGCAAAAGTGCGGAATCGGGAACATGTACATCTTCCATGTAGAGTTCACTAGTGTCAGAAGCGAGCAGCGACAGCTTTCCTTTCTGATCACGAGCAGAAAATCCCTGCGTATCGGTAGGTACGAGAAAGCCACGTATTCCTTTGGTATCACCTATTTCATTGATCTGCGCCCAGACCACCGCGACATCTGCCATCGAACCATTCGTAATCCACATTTTAGTTCCGTTAAGAACCCATCCATCATCCACTTTCTTGGCGGTTGTAATCATGCCCCCAGGGTTAGAACCATAATCAGGTTCAGTTAGGCCGAAGCAACCTATTTTTTCGGCCGACGCCAATGCTGGGAGCCATTCCTTTTTCTGTTCCTCACTTCCGAAGGCATAGATCGGATACATGACGAGCGCACCTTGGACGGAAGAAAAAGATCGAACACCCGAATCGCCTCGTTCTAGCTCCTGGTTGATGAGCCCATAGGACACGTTGTTAAGTCCCGCACACCCGTACTCTTCAGGAAGATTGGCGCCCAGTAGTCCAAGCTCTCCCAACTCCGGGATGATCTCCTTTGGAAAACGTCTTTCGATATAGGCTTCTCCGATAAGGGGCATCAAGCGGTCCTCTACCCAATCTCGCACCATATCTCTGACCATTCGCTCCTCTTCACTGAGCAACGAATCCACATTGTAGAAATCTACTCCCTCGAATTTGCCCGCCATATAATTACCTCTCACTCCATTTTATGATTTAACCAGACCAGAAATCTAGTAAGACTATTCGCCTGAAGAAACGACCTAAGATTCAGGCGATGTCTTCATTCGAATTGCCCCGTAAAGAACTTCACGTGTTACACGAGCACTCACATAAATTGCGGCCAGAACCGTTCCTGCCCATCCCCCCATTAGCGTTCTCGAGGGTTCTACTACAATCCAAATCCAAGCAAACAATATGATCCCTATACAAAAACCGACCATCCAGCTACGCCTTTTGGCCCAGTTACGTACAGAACCTATACAATCCTTACACCACAGCAGTCGATCCAGGTCGCTTCGATCGGCAATGTGACCGCACCGAGAGCAAGCAACTTCATCAACCTGTCCAAATGTCCACTTCATGGTCATGCGGTTACTCCTGCCTTCGAGGGGATAACAAAACCAAAACAATGACCTTCATTCACATCAACTTACGAACTCTTCACTGTACCCATACTCAGTATGATCCTCACCCCATCTTACCAGCTCCTCCAAAAATACTGGTCGACCAGAACCGTCTCTTCTTGCTCTTCCAGCAATATTTTGTGCCCTCTGCCAAGTGATGGTGTTGAGCCTACCCCTATAAAGCATTGCACGAGCTACTTCTGACTGTCGTCGACTCGTGCGTGTGACCACTCTCACCCCTGCCACACCAGGATATTGTTGGAAGATTGATTCTGTCTCTCTCGTGAATAGGTATATATAGGGACCAACCTTTGCCCACAGATTTCCACCCCTACGAATCTGAAAAAGTGGTTGCTCTACAATGATCTCTACAACGTTTCCATTCATACTAGCTGTAACACTGGAGGAAGCTGCGAATATTGCTGAAACCTCACTGTCAGAGGGCAGTGTTAGATCGACCTCACTACAGCCGAAGACAGAAATCCCTAAAACCATGCACAGGAATCCACTGATCAACATATTAGTGGGTGACCGGTGAGTGCTTTTTGACATCCTATTTTTCTCCATGTAGTTCTCATAACAGTTTTGTATTACTAAGATGGACCGGCTATGGATCGACCTCATCCGGATCCAAAGTTATTGCCGCGGAATTAATACAGTAGCGTAGCCCTGTAGGAGCTGGACCATCCTCGAACACATGTCCTAGGTGCCCGTCACACGAACTACACAACACCTCCACCCTCCTCATAAAAAAACTCATATCCTCTTCCGTCCTGATTGCGTTCGATTCTTTCACATCGTAAAAGCTCGGCCAGCCACATCCCGAGTCGAATTTTTCCTCTGAAGTAAAAAGTTCCTGGCTACAGCCCGCACATAGATATCGACCCGATGTATCCGTTTGATAGTATTGACCCGTAAATGGCCTTTCTGTTCCCTTCCTTCTCAGAATTTCAAATTGTTCAGGAGTCAACAAATCCTTCCATTCTGCTTCACTTTTCTTACTCATGCCTTCATTTTTCCTTTTTGCTTCCATTGTCTGTAACAGCCTTAAGCTTAACCAAACACATGCGAAACTCCCACCCGAAGAAACTGTCGGTCTTGCTCTGAACATCCACAATTAGTTTCTTATTTGGTCGGCTGGATATTTCCACTTAAAAATTAGAGGTTGGTTATGAGTGCATCTTCCGTACGTCACATTCCATGGGAAAGCATCCCCATAGAGGAACTCAACCCTCTGTTAAGTCGTAGGCTGGTCACTGGAGAAAAAGGAATGCTAGCCCATGTTTACCTGAAAAAGGGTGCGATTGTTCCGCTACATTCGCACGAGAACGAACAATTTACCTATATCCTCGAAGGGGCACTTAAATTTTTGATCGGAGATGACAAATCTGAGGAGATTATCGTGCGTGCCGGAGAGGTATTACACATACCTTCAAACGTACCTCATGAAGCGGAAGCTATTGAAGACTGTTTAGACCTAGACATCTTTGTTCCTCCAAGAGAAGATTGGCTCTCGGGTTCGGACAATTATTTAAGGGAGAAATAAGCATGGATTTGGGAATTAAAGGTAAGAACGCACTCGTTGCTGCTTCTAGCAAAGGCCTAGGAAGAGCGGTAGCGGAGGAACTCGCAGCAGAGGGTGTGAATCTGGTTATGTGCTCACGATCTGCCGACGCACTGGAAACCGCTAGTCAGCAAATTAGAGAGGCTAGTGGAGTCAATGTCTTAGCTGTCCCAACTGACCTGACTGATGCCAATGCTGTCGAACACTTGTTGGATAGGACTCAAAAGGAAATTGGACAAATCGATATTCTGGTCACAAACACTGGTGGCCCTCCGCCCGGCCCTTTTGAGAGCCATTCGTCTGAAGCATGGTCACAGGCCGTACATCAGAATCTATATAGCGTTTTGAACCTTGCCAGAGGTTTACTGCCAGCCATGTTGGATTCTGGTTGGGGAAGGATAGTCAACATTACTTCTGTAGCAGTAAAGGAGCCCGTGGACGGATTAATCCTATCTAATAGCATAAGAGCTGCGGTGACAGGTTTTGCAAAAACACTGGCCACAGAAGTCGCAGGGTCTGGAGTCACAGTAAACAATGTTATGCCTGGCTTTACAATGACTGACAGATTGGAAAGTTTGGCGAAGAGCAGAGCCGAGCAGGCGGGTAGTACTATGGACGAAATTTTTGAAGGAATGGCCCAAACAATTCCCATGGGTCGGATAGGCACTCCTCGTGAGTTTGCTGCTATGGTGGGGTTCCTTGCGTCGGACAGAGCCAGCTATATTACTGGAGTATCAATTCCAGTTGATGGTGGAGTGGTTAAAGGCCTAATTTGATATTTATTATCAATCTCTAATGTGGAGCGTAAAAAAATGGCAGGGAAACTAGAAGCTTCAGAGTGGATCTGGAGAGACGGTGAGTTCGTTAAGTGGGAAGAAGCCACCGTCCACTTGTTGAGCTTGGCCGTCCAATTCGGCGTTTCACAATTTGAGGGCATACGTTGTTACAATACCCCTAAAGGACCCTGCATTTTTCGTTTGGACGCGCACATTCACAGACTGATTAATTCCTGTAAAATCTATCGAATGGTGCCTGACCACTCTATAGAAACCATCTCAGAAGCTTGTTGCGCTGTCGTGGAGAAAAACAACCTCAAAAACTGCTACATCCGACCAATGGTCCTTAGGGGTTACGGAGCAGCTGGTCTGAATCCATCGAACAGCCCCATCGAAACTGCAATACCCACTTGGCCATGGGCTACCTATCTGGGAGACGAAGCACTCGAAGAAGGGGTGGACGTCGGAGTATCTTCCTGGAACCGCCCAGCTCCAAATACTTTCCCCTCCACCGCTAAGTCCGGCGGACATTATACCAATTCGATCCTGGTTAAAATGGAGGCCCAAGCCAACGGTTACGCTGAAGGCGTAGTGTTAGGGCCTGAAGGAAGATTGAGCGAAGGTGGGGGACAGAATATTTTCCTCGTCGATCAGGGAACACTGGTGACACCTCAGCTTGATGGAACTCTTCTACCTGGAATCACTAGAGACGCTGTTTTCACCCTAGCGGAAGAGCTAGGCTTAACCGTCAAAAGAAAACCTGTAGCACGTGAAAATTTGTACACAGCCCAAGAACTCTTCTTCTGCGGCACCGCAAGTGAGATTTGTCCTATAAGAAGTGTTGATAGGATACCAGTAGGAGATGGTTCGGTGGGACCAATAACGAGACAGATCCAAAAACGCTTTATGGACATAGTCACTGGTCAAGCAGAAGACAGTTACGGCTGGCTGACTCCAACGAGTGGCTCCTAAAGCAGACTTCCCTAGGACATAACACATAATAAGTCGGCCAGTCGTCTATAGGTCCTTAGACCTAAGTAATTAGTCGCTCCCTGGTCTTTCTAATTATATCGGGACCTATCCTGCAGCAACCCCCTATTACCCTAGCCCCAGCATTGTGCCACTCTTCGGCCATGCCCACCCAACTCTCTTCTTCTTGAGTTTCACTTTTCTGCCAAATCTTTTGCTCGGCGTTCCAAGATTCTCCAGAATTAGGATAAACTATAATCAAGCTGTCAGTCTTCGACTTGATCCGTCGGATCAACTCCTCCATGAACCTGGGTGCAGTGCAATTGATTCCAATCCCTACAAGACGTTCTGCGTCTTCACACAACTCAACAGCAACCTCAATCGGTGTCCCGTCACTTAAATGACTACCGTCACGACAGCTGAAGCTCATCCATCCATAAGTTTCTTGAGATTTTTCTAGTAACTCCAAGAGAACCTTGGCTTCATTGAAGGAAGGGATCGTCTCAAATGCCAAAAGATCGGCACAGGAAGTTGCGAGGGTTGTGAAGCGACGAACATGGAAATCTTCCAACTCATGCCGGTTGATTTTATAATGACCATTGTATTCCGACCCGTCAGCCAGAAAAGCTCCGTATGGACCGATGCTTGCACCAACTAAAGGATGCATTCTGGGACTCGAAGAGGCTGTGCTTGCCAAGAATTCTTCAACTGCTTCCTGCGCTAGCGCTACCGAAAGAATCAGTAAATCATCTGCATCAGCCTGATCTAAACCCAACCGGGCAAATCCCTCATAGCTTGCCTGATATGTCACCGTGGTTATGCAGTCAGCTCCAGCTTCCAGGAATGTGCGGTGTGCCACCCGGATTTCCTCAGGAGAATCAATCAGCATCTTCGCTGACCACAACTGTGAATCCAGTCTATGTCCACGGGCTTCCAAAAGAGTAGCCAGGCCACCGTCTAACAACACAATACCCTGTTGCTGCACAATCTCCATTAGGGGGTCCGTCATTACACCCTATCCCCCTTTAGACATTCTCGTTCGCTATTCTCTAGTGTCCTGATGCTCCCGAATCAGCTCCTCTTGGGTCCGCAGCCCCCAGTCGATCACCTGTATCAGGATCGACCATGATGGAATGAGCACGACCTTGTCCTCTCCCCGTCGTCACTTCGTGACCCATCGCTCTCAGAGTAGCTAAAATTTCGTCAGTAGCACCAGGCTGCTCAATACGAACGGAACCAGGCAACCATTGGTGATGGATGCGAGGAGCGTTCACCGCTTCCTGTATGCCATGATCGAAATCAACAATATTGAGAATCAACTGTAAAACGGTATTAATAATTGTCCTTCCTCCTGGACTTCCAATGACAGCGACGAGCTCGCCATCCTTGGCAACGATACTTGGACTCATGCTCGAAAGCATGCGCTGTTCTGGACGGGCTAAATTCGGCCTGGTCCCAATCAATCCTCTTTCAGTAGTGATACCTGGCCCAGCATTGAAATCACCCATCTCATTATTCAGCAGGAAGCCTCCTCCTGGGACGGTAATGGCAGACCCATAACCAGCTTCGAGGGTATACGTTACGGAAACTGCCATTCCCTGAGCATCCACCACTGAATAATGGGTCGTCTCTGGACTTTCGTACCCCAGGGTAACGTCAGATGTCTGAGAAACACTCGCAGTAGTTGGATCAATGCCCACTCTTAGTTCTGCTGCATAATCTTTACTAGTCAAGCGATGTAGAGGGACATCGGCGAAATCCTGATCGGCCAAATAGGTAGCCCGATCGCGATAAGCCCTTCTCATTGCTTCTGTAAGGTGATGGATGTAATCCGCCGAGTTATGACCCATTCCATTGAGATCAAAACCTTCAAGGATGTTGAGCATCTGCACTATAGCTATACCTCCACTGGAAGGTGGCGGCATGGAAATAACATCATAACCCCTGTAACTGCCATGTACTGGAGTACGCTCTCGCGCCTGATATCTCTGCAGGTCCTCCATGGTGATCAAACCCCCAGCGCGCTCCATTTCAGCGACCAAAAGCTCCGCTGTCTCACCCGAGTAGAAACCGTCATGTCCATCAGCGGCAATCCGACCCAAAGAAAGTGCAAGATCCGGCTGCTTAAGGATCTCGTCTTGCTCGTAAGCCTCTGTACCATTTTTTGCAAATGACTTCATGGTCCCTGGGTGTCTGCTCCCTCTGCCCTCAATCAATCCCCTAAGTCCTCTAGCTAGACTCTCACTAATCGGAAAACCGTCCCTAGCCAATCCTATCGCAGGATCCACCAGACCAGACCATTCTCCATGACCGTATAGTTGATGAGCCTTCCAAAACCCGGCAACCGTTCCCGGAACTCCTACAGCCCAATGGCTTTGATGGTGTTTCTGAGAAGAATACTCACCATCCTCAAGCCACATTTCAGGAAAAGACGCTAGAGGAGCTTTCTCACGAAAATCAATAGCTGTGGTCGAACCGTTTGGAAAGCGTATTACCATGAATCCGCCTCCTCCGATATTCCCATTCGACGGGCTTGTCACCGCTAGGGCAAACCCAGTGGCTATCGCTGCATCGACTGCGTTGCCGCCAGCTCTTAGTACCTGAGCTCCAGCTTCGCTGGCAATCTTTGTCGCGGAGACGACCATCCCGTGGGGCGCCCGAACGGCAGAAACATTCTGTTGGCTTTGTGCGTCAACAGTTGAGGACAATAGCGTCTCTGGTCCCGTTGATCCCATACTCCAACCACCGAAAACAAACAGGCCCAAGGCGCTAAAAACCAAAAAGATATTTCTTCGTCCAGTCATGCTAAAACCTCCCTCTAAATCTTGAACTATTTCTTAGTCACCGGGATGTATGAACTTTCTTCTAGACCACCCTGGAAACACTCAAATCAACTCAGTCTATTTATCACAGTAGCAACTACCTGCCTCCCACACAAAACTCAACCAGAAACCAGATAGAACTTAGTCGAACCGGAGAAGTTACTCCAGAATCTCCAGGTCACCCCAACCCAAATCCAACAATGGATCTTTAACACTTTCGGCATCACCTACTATCACAATTGTCATCTCGTCGGGTCGAATACACCGAACCACAGCCTGATGAACATCGTCCTGTGTGACCATACGCACCCTTTCGCGATGGGACTGATAGTAATCATCAGGAAGCCCGTAGACCAAGGTATTTACTACATGAGACGCTATATGGTCAGTTGTTTCAAACCTGAGAGGAAACACTCCTGCAATGTAATCCCTGGACGATTCTATCTCCTCTTGAGAGGGGCCTTCTGTAACAAATTTCTCTACTTCAAACACTGCCTCCCTTACAGCGTCAGCGGTCACTTCTGTCCCCACCGCCGTTGATACGCCCCACGGCCCCGCGCTGCGCCTATACTGAAAAGATGAGCGGATCCCGTATGTAAAACCATTCTTTTCGCGCAAATTAGCGTTCAATCGACTGGTAAATGCCCCACCCAGAATTGTATTGGCGACGATCAGAGGAAAATAATCCTTGGTCGATCGATCCTGACCTATATGGCCAATTCGAATTTCTGACTGCACTGAGCCTGGGCGGTCCACCAGAAACATCTTTTTGGGATTGAGCGCAGATTCCGATTTGGGATGCGACCCCGGGACAGCTAAACCCTTCCAATCTGAAAAATATTTTGACGTCAGATCCTTAATTTCTGACATATCTACATCCCCAACCACTACCAATCCTGATCCTCCTGGTACATACCTTTCTTTCCAGAAATTTAAAACCGCCTCAGGATTTACATTAGTTAGAGACTCTTCTGTCCCACCTAAAGGCCTTCCGTAGGGCATCTCACCGTAGAGCATCTTTCGCATACGATTACTTGCAATGCTACCTGGATTCATCTTTCTCTGTTCGATGAGTGCGAGTTCTTGGCTGACGAACCTGTTGACCTCGTCCTCTGGGAATAGAGGATTGAGTATTACTTCAGCCAATACACCCAAAACCGTGTCCAAGCGATCGGCCAAACAAGACAAAGAGACTGTGGTGCAATCCCAGTCAGTATCGACTGATAGTCCGGTGCCGTTATTTTCGAGTTGTGAGGCCAATTCACTTCCTGACCATTTTTTTGTACCACCTTCTAGGGAATCCCCTGTGAGAACAGCCAGTCCCGCATGGTCGGTTCCCAAAACATCTTCTCCAGCTTCAAGAACCAGACTTATGGTTACAACCGGCACCAGAGGAGCCCGAGCGACCTTGATCTTCAGCCCGTTATCCAATTTGTCAGCCATAACCAACGGAGCCTTAAAATCTCTGATTGGACCAGCCTCAGGAATCACACTACGATCCCTGTCACTCATGATTTGTCACCTGGCATATAGGTGAGTACGGCTCGGTTATCTTCGCCTAGGAAATCGGAAGTAAAACTCTCCACCTCCTCTGCAGAAACTGAACTCAAACGCTCGACTTCACTATTCAGGAGATGTGGGTCATCAAAAAACTGAGTAAACATAGATAGCAAGTCTGCTCTCTCACTCACCCGTTCAATCTGCCTAGTAAAACTGGTTTCTGTAAGTGCAACAACCCTACTTATTTCTTCGTCTTGTATAGAACTCATCTTCTCTATTTCGTCCGACATAGCACCTTCCAGATCATCAACTGATCCATCAGGAAGACCTGTAGCCCATACCATTAGCATCCCGGCACCCGTAGTGAGCGGGAAAACGAAACTGGTTACGTCCTTTGCAATTCTTTTCCTTCGAACCAAGGCATCATAGAGCCTGCAACTATGTCCTGATCCCAACACCGAAGATGCAACATCAGCAGCATAAAAGCCCTTCTCAGTGTAGGGAGGTATCCGAAAACCCATTATGACTCTCGGCAGAGGAACATCTCCTTGGACATGCTCTCTTTGTGTTTCTCCAATCAGCTGGGGTAACACCGGTTCACCAGGGATATCAGGAATAGGACTACCTTGAGGGATGTCTCCAAAGTGCTTTTCGACAAGCTTCATTCCACTATTTGGGTCAAAATCCCCACAAATCGTAATCACTGCGTTATTCGGTACATAGAATGTCTTGAAGAAATCTGATACATCTTCCAATGTAGACCCCTCTATGTCTTCCATAGATCCAATCACTGTATGGTGATAAGGATGTGATTCTGGATAAACCATCGCCTGCATCTTTTCACCCCAATCTCCATAAGGCTGATTGTCGTATCGCTGACGCTTCTCGTTCATGACCACGTTGCGCTGATTATCGAGCTTTTCTTCTGTGATAGCTGGAAGCATCCATCCCATGCGGTCGGATTCGAGCCAGAGTGCCAGTTCGAGATGGTGGGATGGAAGAGTCTCAAAATAGTTTGTGCGGTCAAACCAGGTCGAAGCATTCATCGATCCTCCCGCTCTCTCTACCAACTCCCAGTGCAAACCCTTGGGTATATTCAAAGAACCTTCAAACATCATATGCTCAAACAAGTGAGCAAATCCTGTCTTGCCAGGTCGTTCATTTCGCGAACCCACTCCATACCACAGATTAACAGCTACAATCGGTGTGCTGGGATCAGGAGCGAGATTGACCCGAAGGCCGTTGTCCAAGGTGACCTGTTCTATCTGGATCGGTGACATTAAGCCCCGTACTTATTCAAACGTAGCGCATGAGCCAACACCAGCGGCATCAGATCAATCCCCTTGATAACACCTAGATCTCCTGTCCTGCAAGTGGTTTCTCCAAAGGTGTCCGCAGATGGACGCGTCCATTTCGAATGGATCATCGTTGGCACATGATGCCAAGAATGCTCCCCCAATAATGTCGGTGTGGCATGATCACCAGTGATGACCAACACATCTGGATTGAGATCCATAATCCTAGGAAGCATGGCATCTATTTCTTCTATGGCAGCCATCTTACCCTCGAAATCTTCATCGTGGCCGCGGGTATCTGTGTCTTTGAAATGCAGGAAATAAAAATCATGTGAACCGAAAGAACTCTCCAAGGTCTTAACCGTATCTTCATTCGATGAAGGTGTCGAAGCTATCTCCATACCAACTAGCTTGGCAACGCCCCGATACATTGGATATTTGGCAATTGCCAAAGCACTTAATCCATATCTCTCGTCAAATGTGGAATATCCAGAGTGGATTCCAAAGCCACGGATCAAAAATGCATTAGCAACCGATTCGTCGGCCAAGATATCATCAACACGCTCAAGAAAAGTTTTTACGACCTTTGCCGTGCGTTCAGAGCCCTCACACGATGCCTCCGGTTCAATCGCTTTCATCCCTACCACCTGAGGATCCGTTTCCGCCACATCCACCCCCAGATTCTCTCCTCTCATGATCAGCACAGCTCGATGTTCCTTCTCGTGAACGAGTGTGATATCAACTCCATCAACATTATCAATAGCTTCGGACACCTTGTTGACCACCCTCCTGCCTTCATCATCGGAAATCCGCCCTGCCCGCCGATCCAATACGATCCCCTTTTCATCAACAGTCGCAAGATTAATTCGTGCTGCAACGTCACCCGCTTGTAGTTCGAAACCTACCCCCAAAGCGCTGAGCACCCCCCTACCGACATTGCTGGTCAACGGATCGTAACCAAAAAGAGCGAGATGGCCTGGGCCGCTACCTGGTGTGATCCCTGAACCGACTGGCAATAAAGAACCCAAGGAACTCTGCCGGGATAATCCATCTAGGTTAGGCGTGTTTGCCGATTCCAGTTCAGTTAGCCCTGTTTTTGGATGAGGTAGTCCGCCCAAGCCGTCCATTACGACGAAGACAATAGTTCCACCTTCCTTGCCGTGAAAAACAAGATCGTGGAGTGGAGAACTCGAGCTCATAATTCAGTTCCGATTGAAGTGTACAACCTGACTCTACACCTAAATATAGCAAAACCTTGTACCCGACACGACGCCAGGCACAAGGTTTTAGTAAAGTGCTATATCAATGTGCTATATCTCTTTGAATCACCCACCCTTTTTTGGTGGTGGTGGACGTTTGGGTCCCTTGCCATCCTTCGGACCCGGGAAGATTTTTCTAAGTGCAGCCTGTAGCCTCTTCTTACCATCTTCCGCTGTCATCTCACCAGCGTCCACAGCTGCCTTCACTGCTGCCTCGGCCTCCCGTCCCTTGGCCAGAGCTGCCAACATGGCTTCAGCCTTTTCACCCGTTAACTTGCCGTCAGCAATCGCAGCCTGAATCCGCTCTTCCATCTTGTCTAAATCAATCGGTGGTGGTGGACGTTTGGGTCCCTTGCCATCCTTCGGACCCGCACCGAACATTTCTTTCTTAGCTCTAGCCAGAGCAACTTGAGCTTCGTCCCTAGTCATCTCACCAGCGTCCACAGCTGCCTTGATCTTCTCCTCCAAAGCCTTGTATTCATTGACGCGACCCCTGACTCTCTCTACATCTTTTTTGCCAACTCTACCACTCATCTGGGCAGTGCGGAGTTTCGTATCGATAGTCTCGTAATCTGGAAGCAGGTTGCCCACCTCCATATCTAAGGCTCCTCCCATAAGCGCGGAGGACAGATCGGGCTCTGTCATCCTATTGCCGTCCTCTTCACAAGCGAGAACAACCAAAGACAACAGCCCGATAATTCCTGTCTTGAAAATGCTCTGTGTTTTCAACTTACTCCTCCTCAAAACTAGGGTGACCAATTTAGCTAAAGCTTTTGTCCCCCACAAACGCAAGAGTCGTGCCATATTAACAATCTGACCTGCACTTAAAGTAGCTGTTTTAGGTGAGAAATGAAAACACCTCTAATACCCAGAATCCTCTAAATCACCTGTCCATTAGGCACTTAGATCTATTTTTGGTTACCATATATTCCCCATTCAAGTCACTGATTAAGGGAGGAACATTGAAGCATAATGCATTTGAGCTGGAACGCTGGCAATCTGTACACGAGCACCACGTAGAGCTCAATCTCACCGAAAGCGGTGTAAATCCATTATTAGTCTCTGAGTTATTGGACCTCGCAGGCCAGGAACAGAACTTCCTGAACCAAACTCACCTGGAGTATAGTCCGGCTCACGGCAGTGATGAGCTTCGCGAGAAAATCGCAGCCCTTTATCCAGATACCAGCGAGGCCTCTGTTGTGGTTACGACTGGTGGGGCCGAAGCTAATTACTCTGCAAGTATGCACTTGATGGAACCAGGTGTTCCAGTAGCAGTCATGTTGCCTAATTATATGCAAGTACCAGGAATTGTTGAAAATTTCGGTGCCCGTACCCTTCCATTCTATTTGGTGAGGAAGGACGGATGGCAACCTGACCTCAATCAGCTCAAAGACTGCCTTGACAAGGGCGCGAAACTGATACTTGTCACCAACCCAAACAATCCAACTGGCTCTATCTTAACGGAAAATTCCGTTTCTGAAATCTTAAACCTAGCCGAGCAATACGGTGCTTGGATACTTGCAGATGAAGTCTATCGGGGCGCTGAACTGAGTGGTCCTGAAACTCCTTCTTTTTGGGGAAAAACAGAACGAGTAATCGTGACCAATTCTATGTCCAAGGCCTATGGAATGCCTGGATTAAGACTAGGATGGACACTGTCCTCTTCAGAATATGTGGAATCCATCTGGAGCCGTAAGGACTACACTACCATTACTCCCAATCCTCTTTCTGACGCCCTAGCGTGCCTGGCACTTGACGCTGAAACGAGGCCTAAAGTGCTTCGGAGAACAAAGAATATCTTGAACAATAATTTCGAAATACTCCGGTCATGGCTCGACTCCCAGAATGACCGATTCTCCTACCTCCCCCCAGGTGCAGGAGCCATGTGTTACGCTAGATACAACACTCCTATCAACTCCATCGCTTTCGCAGAGTTTGTCAGAACTGAAAAAAGTCTCCTTATTGCCCCCGGAGACCATTTTGGAGTAGATGGGTACCTGAGACTTGGATACGGGATACCCGCTGACAGACTGGAAATGGCCTTAGGAAGACTGAAAGAAGCATTCGACGATGTGGACGGTAGGATTCAGGCAGGCCACCCCGATTAATTATTGATCACGGTTCCCTTTTTCAGTCAAAAAAAGTAGCTATCTCTTCAAGAGATTTTTTTGTGATGTCCGGCACAAGGGCGTCTGGATCTGGATAGCCCACCACCAAGATCAGAAAAGCTTTCTCGTTTTCCGGCCTACCCAGAGCTTCGTTTAAGAAACCCATGGGTGAAGGTGTGTGAGTTAGTGAAACCAGGCCAGCCTTATTGATGGCAGTAATCAGCATACCTGTAGCTATACCCACCGATTCTGTCACATAATAATTCTTCTGCTTCTCACCAGTCTGACCGACAGAGTAACGTTCAGCAAAAATCACAATGAGGTACGGAGCTTTTTCCAGAAATGGTTTCTCCGCATCAGTCCCTAAGTGAGCCAACGCTTCTAGCCATTCATCCCCAGCTCTTCCTCCATAGAAAGCCTCCTCCTCCTTTTCCGCTGCAACCCTGATCTTTTTCTTGACCACAGGATCACCTACCACTGCAAAATGCCAAGGCTGTTGATTAGCACCACTGGGAGCTCGTCCAGCAGCCAACAAACAATTCTCTATTACCTCTCTGGGGACTGGACGATCCGAAAAATCCCTGACCGTTCGACGGCTCTTCAATTCTTCGAGAAATTCACGGGCCCTAGTCTTCATTTCCGACGTTGGAATTTTCTCACGTTCCGGCAGAGAACTAAATCCAGCCTTGGTCTCCATAAACCTCAGATCCTCTTTCCTGGAAGGAACAAGCCAACCTGAAACCTCCCTTCCATTACCGACCTCCTCCTTCTACAACAATTTCCTGATAACTATCAGGATTCCATTCTGGACGCATGGGATTATTAGCAACTTCATTTCCTAGGTAGAAGATCATCTTGCTGATTCTCGTAGCCTTCTCGGTATCGATCAATTCCACTTCATCGCTAGGTTGATGATAGTCTTCGTGAACACCGCTGAAGAAAAACAAAACAGGGATACCTTTTCGAGCGAAATTGTAATGATCGGATCTAAAGTAGAACCTTTCTTCTGGCCAAATATCATCGATCGGTGCCAGGCCAAGCTCTGGATGAACATCACCGACTTGGTTCAGCGTGCTGCCCAAATCCGAATGTTCTTTGCCTATAACCACCACTGTATCCGACCAATTCCTACCAATCATATCAGCATTAAGATTCGCAACGATCTGGTCCACTGGAACTGGAGGATTGTCCGCGAAAAATGCGCTTCCCCAGAGGCCTTTCTCCTCGCCGCTGACTAGCAGGAAAATACTAGACCTCTTCGGCTTCACTTCCATACTGGCAAAAGCCTCTGCGATCTCCACAATCCCTATCGTCCCAGAGGCATCGTCGTCAGCGCCATTGTAAATACTGTCCAAGTCTAGGTTTGGACGGCCGATACCCACATGATCCATGTGAGCACTATAGGCAATATACTCGCCTCGTAAATCTGGGTCGCTACCCTCTAATATCCCCACCACGTTGGGTGCTGATTCTTGTTTAACCATGTCGGAACGAGGTGACAAAGCTGCCTGCATACCACCCGTTTCGATTGCCTCTACCCCCCTAGTATTTCTCATTGAATACAGGTCCATTCCGTATCCTGAAAGAATCTCCTCAACCACTGCATCTCTGATTTCAAAAGCTACATTACTGCTTGATCCTCCAGAACCAATCCTCATCGTATTGCGTGCTGCCAGAACCTCTGCTCCAGTATTCCACACCTGGTCATTTTTCTCGACAGATACAAGTACCGTCAGTGCTCCAGCTCGGCGCAGATCAGAAACGGCTCTTCTGTGTGTTCGGTATCCTTCGGCCATAGACACTGCCAGGACTATCTTCCCGTCTATACTGGAAGCTACACTCTCCGTAAGATCTCCCAGCCCTGCTACCACAACAACATCCCCCTGTATATCTGCCTGACCAACCCCGTTTACTACAACGATTTCTTCTCCAAATACCAGACCCTTCCCTCCCATCTCTGCTGAAGACAGTCCACGAGCGGGGCGCAGTGTTTCAATGGGATAGTACTGCATGAACGACCCGTCATCACCGCCAGGGCTGAGCCCCATTCTCTCGAATTCACTGGCAATCCAACTTGCGGTCTTGTTCAAGCCCTCACTTGGAGTGTCTCTTCCTCCCATACTGTCATGAGCAATTATACTTATCTTCTCGAGATAATCTGACTCCGTAATCGATGTAGCTGCAGCCAGCACATCTTCCGACAGCTGTCCTCCATCAACGAGAGTAGATTCCGAATCACAAGCAGAAAGACACAGCAGAGTAAAACACCATACGACTAGTTGTTTCATGACAAAACCTCAATACAGGAGTGAGACTGACACTGTTGGCATTAGTATTTGGATCATCTAAATGTATCCAGACCGCTGAACAGGGCAAATGACGACGTCTATGCAGTCCCAGCTGAATAGTTAACTCGCAATTTTCTTGACAAGAGATCCCCTTAATGTCAGGCTGAACAATGATCGTATAGTGCTATGACCCTCGAAAAGGAACCGATCCATTTCCAATATCTTTAGACGCTACCTCATGCCTGGTTTTATTTTCCAATCGGTAGTAATCGCAGGAGGCTATGGAACGGGACGAGAGTTAGCAGAATTCTTTCTGCCTTTCGGGCCGAGTGGGGGCATCTTGTCGATGATGCTAGTATCCATGCTCTTCTGGTCACTGGTTGCAGCAGTGGCTTTTGAATTTGCTCGAAAATATCAGGTGTATGACTATCGGACGTTCTGTCGAAAATTACTAGGCCGAGGATGGGTCCTCTTTGAGGTTACGTATTTCTCTTTCCTAATCTTAGTATTGTCGATCATTGCATCAGCTTCTGGATCAATCTTTCTCGAGCTCTTCCAGTTCTCCTATTGGATAGGGGTGGTCGGAGTCATGGCTGCTATAGGATTCCTTGTTTTTGCCGGCAGCAGGCTTATTGAGAAGGTGCTCTCCAGCTGGTCCTTTATCCTTTATGGCACTTATCTAATTTTCTTTTTCTGGTCACTAGCCACTTTTGGGCCGCAAATCTCCTCCACCCTCAGTAATACTCCTGTGCAGTCAGGGTGGGTGCTAGGTGGTATCAAATACGCAGCCTATAACGTCGCAGTAATTCCCGTCCTATTATTCTCTGTGAGACACCTAAAGACACGTCGAGAAACTGTTCTTGCGGGAGTTCTCACGGGTCCTATAGCAATTATTCCTGGTCTCCTTCTCATGTTGATCATGGCTGGGCATTACCCTGAAGTGGCCGAGGAAACAGTCCCCGTTAACCTGATGCTTGAAGCGCTGGGATCGAGGAATTTCCAGATTCTATTCCAGCTAGTCCTTTTCGGAACCCTGATCGAGACTGGCACTGGAATGATCCACGGGGTAAACGAGAGATTCGCAGAAACTTTTAAGGAGATGGGCAAAGAATTCCCTATATACGCTAGGCCTTTAATCGCAACCGTTCTTCTTGTTGTAGCAACATTGATGGCTCAATTCGGACTCCGGGATCTCATTGCCAAAGGCTACGGAACAATGACCTGGATCTTCCTAGGTGTTTTCCTGATTCCCTTGCTGACTTATGGCCTTTGGAAATTACTCCGAGAAGATTAACCCATCTAGCTGGTTATACTGATCATTGCTCCCTGAATTAGATCGTTATATAAGAATAATGTTATGTAATTACCTATTTATCCGTTATATCAGAAGTTTATTCTGTAAATACTGTTGACTTTTTTGTCAAAGATACCCTATCCTAAGTGATGTCCTTACAGAAAATGCCACTAATTTCGTCCTATAGAAATTACGCTGACTTCAACAGGGGGAACGAAAATGCCTTACTCAAGACTTACAAAAACTCTGACTACCATCCTGGGGGCAATTGCCATCACTTCCTGCGCTACTATAGCCTCCGGAAGAACTCAAGCCATCACTATTGGCAGCAACGTTGATGGAGCTGAAATTTTTCTAGATGGTGTGTCTATTGGCTCAACCCCGTTCACTGGAGAAATAAAGAAGGGTGGGTCCAATCTGAGGGTTGAAGCTGAAGGATACCAGTCTCAAACAGTATCGCTATCCAGGTCCTTGGATCCCGTTTTCTGGGGCAACATTATTATAGGTGGGACCTTAGGTAGTATTACCGACTTCGCTGCTGGTGCGGCCTATCAATACTCACCAGCTACTTATCAAGTTGAGCTACGATCTTCAGACCAAGACTTGGCTGATTTCACGGAACAACTCGTCTTGCGCAAATTCTCGATGTTGTACGCCGATGAAATATCTCGTGATCTGGGACAAGGCGGCGGTGAGCATCTAAAAGCCTTGGTTGGACTCCTTTCCGAAAATAACGACCGCGATATCACCATATCTGATATCCAACTAGCTTTACAACGGAGTCAGGGTGATCTCTTTGAATTTGGCGAAAACGTGTTGGTCCTTCGTTAGAATTCCGGTTGAAATCAAAGCTTCTAACAATTGTTCTACTTGTTGGGGCTGCGGCG
>PBUX01000067.1 GCA_002728565.1 Methanobacteriota archaeon
CATAAACCATAAGGAGGGTATATGAAAAAACTGTTGTTACTACTTTTGGTAGTTCTTATTCCTCTTAATGGCTGTGCTTCTAGTTCTCTCGGACGTCCTAGTTCTCCTAGTTCTGGTTGGATAGATATTCCGAGTCCCCATGCTTCTGAGGCCGTGCGGCGATCATTAGAAGGAAGTCGATACGAATCTATTCGGATCTACAAAACTGATGGCACGTTAGTCGTGCTACGATCGCCTGTGCTCCATGGAGACACCGTCCTTTCTGGAGATGACCACGCATTTGCTCTAAACGACATTGAGCGATGGCAAGTCCCGGAAGTGACAGTCGGAGGGGTTATGGAGGAGGTAGGGGATGTGGTAAAGTCTGCACCTGTCGCATACCTCGTGCCGATAGGCCTTTTGTTGGGCGTGTTATTTTGGGGGTGGAACAACTATAGTGGAAATTGATAACGGAAGTGGCTGCTACTAATTCTCACAGCAACCGAAGTTGTCAATTGTTTGTTAGTGATCGTACTTTGCAATTAAATATTTCCAATGCAAAAGGTGTCGTTATAAAACCAAGAAAATACGCTAGAAGCGATGAATTGCAGTCAAAACAATCCTTACCCTGGTTTTGGAGGATGAAGCAGACAGATATCATAAACTAGATCACTATCGAGGAGCGATGAATGGAAATCGCAGGCCAGGGTTTACAAGGCGCTAGTAGGGTGGCGAGCTGAGGATACTATGAATTGTACCAAACGAGTACTTCGCCATTGTCATGACCGGCCTGGATCTCCCGCTATCTGTACCGTTGATAGTGGCTGTGCTTCATTCGATGATATCAAAGTTTTGGCTAATGGTGCACAGTCACTCGCTTCCTCTGAGGGACTCACAACTGGTGACGTGGTCCTTGTTTTGTCTCCTCCAGATCCCTTGCTGTATGGGACTATACTTGGATTTTTGGGGCGAGGAATTGTGGTACTATTTGTAGAGCCTTGGCTTCCTGTCCAAGAAATCGAACACGTTCTGCAGCGTGTGCAACCGAAAGCGTTTGTGGGTTCGCGGTTAGCACAGCTTTGGGCTTTGCGCATCAAGGCGGCTCGTAAAATACCCCGTTGGATCCACATAGGGGCTCTGAAGCACCATGCTGGCCAAGGCGACTTTGATAGTGTTGATTTGGATCCAACATCTCCTGCCACGATTACTTTTTCTTCGGGAACCACTGGTGCGCCAAAAGGAATCGTTAGGAGCCACTCTTGTATGTCAGCAATACATGACGGACTTAGTGATCCCCAACGCTTTGACCACTTCGAGAAGCCCGACCTGTGTCTATTTCCAAATATGGCTCTCCTTCATCTGGGTACTGGCAGAGGATCGCTCTTGGTGCCCAAGAAATGGAATAATCGAGCCCTTAGCCACCTTTCCCAACGAGCCGATACGTTGAAGACTGCAAGTCTCACAGCCGGACCAGCATTTTTAAAACGGCTATTACAGTTCGCAGATGTCCATGGAGGCTTCGGTGATCTCAAGTCGATTACGATCGGCGGAGCTCAGACGGACTGTTGGATTTTTGAGCAGGGGTTTGATCGTTGGGCTGACGCACGGTGGGTTCACTTGTATGGTGGCTCTGAAGTGGAGCCTGTTGCCTGTGTGGATGCTCGCGAATCAGTTTCGAAAAGCCGGCAACGAGAACTTTTTCAAGCACTTTTCATAGGGGGTCCAGTTCCAATTGTAGAAGCAAGACCTGAAGCTGATGGACTTCGGGTGTCTGGTGCGAATGTTGCCAAACAACTTGGCGCCACAGACGAAAACACTCCAATGGATCTAACTAGAAAGCATTGGCACAATATGGGAGACCGGATTCTCGCTGACGATGAGGGTTGGTGGTATACAGGAAGGGTCGCCCAACCCCAAGATGAGTTTAATCTAGAACAACGAATTTATTCGTTGTTGGGGACAAGCGCCTGCTTCGTAAGTCGTGTGTCCAACGACCGACTCGTTCTATTCGGTGAAGATATCAATCGACGCGTGTCTGCTGTTGATCATTTCGCTTCTGTTTTCCCCGAAGTCGAAGGGTTGGAAGATGTGTCGATCGTTAGGGATCGACGTCATCGTGCCAGGATCGATCGAAAGGGCACATTAGCACAAACTAGTTTTGGGAGGAATTGACCTGATGCTGGAAAAGGATATTGATTCGCAGAGGACGCGGTTCCAGTCTTCTGCCTGGATCACATTTGCTAAAGAACGTTTCCAGATCCCAGGCGTTTTGATTGTTGCGATAGCACAGTCTGCTTCAGCTCAATATGTCGTTTCTAATGCCTTGGATTGGCTTGCACTGGTGATCGCAGTCACAGGAATCACGATTTTGCTAATCACTATGCGTATGATGGATGAGCTAAAGGACTTTGATACGGATAAGGTTGCTCATCCAGATCGCCCCTTACCGCGAGGATTGATTTCACCTCAAGAAGTGCGATCAGGGCTCTGGATTGGAGTGGGTATGCTGCTCCTAACGTCTACCCTTATTGGTCTATTATGGAATCCTATGGCTGGGTACCTTCTCGGTTTGAGTGTAGGGTATTCACTGCTGATGTACCGAGAATTCTTTGTGCCAGAGGCCATAGGGGCGAGACCTTTTTGGTACGCTATTACCCATCAAATTATTCTCGTTCCCATCTACACGTTTGCGACTGCCACGGCGTTCCCCGAAGCAACGTTCACTTCGGCTGTGTTATGGTTTGCTATGACTGGCTTGGGGGCATCATTTGCTTTGGAAGTTTGCCGTAAGCTCGATCCAAATGCGCATCCGGCCCTTGGAACATATCTGTCAGTGGTAGGTTGGGGTGGCACAGTAACAGCTGTTGTTGGCTCAGTGGGGTTAGCGAGCTACGCCTCATACCAGATTGGGGTGCACACGATCTTATGGCCGATAGCGATAGCTTTATTGGGAAGCCTAGCTCTGACGGTGATGCGACCTCAGCGCTTCAAGTGGACAGCTGGATTAGCCGCTCTATTCGTGCTCGCCCAGGTGTTTGCTCCCACGATCATTCATTTTATAGGAGCTTTGTGATGACGATTGAGCCACTAGGTCCAGAATCACCAGGGGAAGTATTGGCCACTCGGGCTGGTGGCAAGGCTACTCAACTAGCGACTCTCGGTCGACTCGGTTGCTCTGTCCCAAATTGGTTCTGTATTCCAGTCGAGGGTTTCGATGCTGCCTTGGCTGAGGCACAACTTGGTAAAAATTTAGAAACCATTCCCACGGGGGTGTTCTCCTTACCCGTACCCAGCAAGATTTTAGAACTGATACCGGCAGCTCTCGCACAATACGAACTCAGCGAAGATTTTGTGGCAGTCAGGTCGAGCGGACTTGATGAGGACGGACTAGAACACTCATTTGCTGGACAGTTTGAGTCTTATCTGTATAGACGTGGACCGGAAGCGATTGCAGAAGCCATCGGCCGCTGTTGGGCTTCGGCTTTCTCCGAGCGTAATGTGGCTTACCGCAACGCAATCGGGAAAACTGATTCAGTACCTCGCATGGGTGTGATCATACAACGGATGATTGCTTCTGAATCAGCTGGAGTTGCTTTTTCAAGAAACCCACTAGCTCCTGGAGATCGCAAAGCACTCATCGTGGAGAGCGTTTGGGGTCAAGGAGAGGGGATTGTTAGTGGTAAATTGGACAGTGACCATTTCGTAGTAGATCGAAGTACGGGTGAATATGAGGCTAACCTGGCTACCAAGAAGACTGCGATCGTCCAAAACCCTGAGGGTGGCATACATGAGGTCACGCTTGACGATGTCCAGGCGCGAGATGCGTCTCTCACTTCTGACCAAGTCCGTGAGATCGCAGACTTGGTGCTTAGCCTCGAGAGCGAACTGGGATTACCACAGGATCTTGAGTGGGCTATAGCTGATGGGCGTCTGTTCGCGCTTCAGACACGACCGATTACGACCTTACCCCCCGATGCTGTGTTCGAAGAGGATGTCGCAGGAAGTCAAGCAGTCATCTGGGACAACTCAAATATCGTTGAGAGTTACTCGGGCGTAACGACTCCTCTAACTTTTTCTCACGTGAATCATGCGTATCGTGAAGTCTACTTTCAGACGTGCGGCTTGCTGGGGGTACCACAGAGTGTGATTGAAGCCCACGAGGGTATGTTCAGCAATATGTTGGGACTTATTCGAGGGCGAATTTATTACAACTTGTTAAATTGGTACCGACTTCTCTCGCTCTTTCCCCTCTTCGGTAAGAGTGGCTCATTTATGGAAACCATGATGGGCGTCAAGCAGTCGCTTGAAGAGGACCTGCAGCCAATATTCGATGCCGTTGTAGATGAGGCTCCCCAGTATGGACGCTTCAAAAGTGTGGGGTTGATGATGCGGCTCGTAGTACACATGCTCGGTGGAGCGCGTGCGAACGAGCGTTTTCTAGCAAGAGTAGACCGAGTATGTCGTCCGGTCGAAGAGGCCGACCTTACCAAACTGAACCTTCCTGACCAGATAGCCCTCTATGAGAGGTTGCTTGACGAGGTACTGAAACACTGGAAGGCACCGATCGTCAATGACACTCGTTGTATGATTGCCTTTGGGATGCTCAAAAGCCTGACTGAAAAATGGATCGCTGGGGATGGAGACCAGGACGCTGCATCTCTTCAGAACGATCTGTTGTGTGGAAGTGGAGATCTAAAGAGCACTGAACCCATGCGCTTACTATTGGAAATCGCGTCAGAAATTGATGGTGATGACGAGATTAGAAGGCTTCTTCTAGACCAGACCTCAGAAGAATTCTGGGAAGCGCTACAGGACGGATTTGCCCCACATCTTAAGGCTCGATTCGAGTCATATATATCTGAGTATGGTTACCGTTGTGTCGATGAGCTGAAACTTGAGACACTCGATTATCACGATCGCCCGCACATGGTAGTGGCTAGTGTTCAGGGTTATGTCCGTCACGGGGTCCCTCCAGCGGAAGAGATCGAGGAACGGAAGAGGGAGATACGTGGAGGGGCAGAGGGAGTAATAAGGGAACGACTAACTGGCATTCGCCGGGCATACTATTTTTCCGTGCTGCGTTGGACACGTCGGGCGGTTAGTGATAGGGAACTTCTCCGATTCGAGCGCACTCGAACATTCGGCGTGGTCCGCAGGATATTCCGAGGCATGGGGCAAAACCTGGAAGCTTTAGGGGTACTGGAAGCCGAGGGTGACGTCTTCTATCTGACAATTGATGAAATCATGGCGTTCAATGATGGACGGGCAACAACTCTGGAACTATCGAAATTGGTCACTGCGCGTCGGGTTGAATACGAGGAATATACCAATTCGGTCGCACCTCCGAACCGGTTCCTCACAAGAGGCGCAGTTGGGGCTGTGCTGAGACATCCCAGCCTTCTCCAAAGTCTGGATCTGCTTAAGGATCTTGGATCTGACGACCCGAACGTTTTGCATGGGACATCGTGTTGCCCAGGTGTAGTGGAAGGGCCAGTACGCGTGGCACACAGCTTTGAGGATACGGAAGGCCTAGACGGGGAGATTCTTGTTACGGAAAGGACTGATCCTGGGTGGGTGCCAGTTTTCCCAGCCTGCTCGGGACTGATTATTGAGCGAGGCAGTTTGTTGTCGCACTCGGCAGTGGTCGCTCGTGAACTCGGCATACCTACGGTGGTAGGAATAGAAGGAAATCCCCTCGACAAACTGGAGGATGGTCAAATAGTCCACCTTGATGCGGGTAAGGGGGAGGTCAGGATCTTATGACACTGTCCCTGATCCGTTGCTACTCGACTGTAACAGAACCAGCATCCCCTGATTTTATAGATCAATTTTATTCAGTAGGCGTCGAAATACAGGCCCATCGACCGAAAGCTGTCACCCAGTCTTCTGGCTATCTTGGTCTGGTAATGAGCCTGGGATTAAGTCGACCAGCAGCTCTTTTCATCGTTGAAGGTCCAGATGGGCCCGTAGCACGAGCAGGAGTTTTTCAAAGATCTTTAGCACCACGCTCAGGCGTAATCGGTCTCTATGAGACGGTACCAGATCCTGAGGGTGCTGAAGCGGCCCGACTGGTCCTAGAGGGTGCTATGGAATGGGCCTCAGATCACGATTTGGATGAAGTCTTCGCTCCAGTTGATGTAAATACTTGGTTTAAGTATCGGGTCATGTTGTATCCCGAGAAAGAGGTTTTTGCGCCTGATCCATTCAGCTGGGAGCCTACGACTCCGCCAGAGTATCAACGTCACTTCGTGGATCAAGGTTTCGAGGTGGCGGCATCGTTCGAAAGTATTGGACTACATATCCCAGATGATGGGGAATACACTTTTGGAGATCTGCTTGCTAGGACAAAATCAGGTTATGACAGTGCAATTACGTCGGGACTTCGAATCGAACGCCTCAGTTCTGAAGAGGTGCAAGAGGTATTACCTGCTGTGCATGTGCTTTGCGATGACGCTTTCGCAGAGAACCTCCTATTTGAACCAATTCCCCTACAGGCCTTCCAGGCGCTCTACGGAGAAGCGATAGCTGGCATGCCCAAGCACTACACATTCCTCGCACGTGGCCAAGAGGACCAGATTGCTGGGTTCTTATTTGCGTTTCCCGATCGTGATTGGCTTGTGTTCAAAACGATAGCAGTTGCATCGGATATGAGGGGCAGACGTCTAGGGACGGCCCTGATGCACGCTGTGTATCGTGAAGCAGATCGAGCAGGTCTCCGGCGCTTCATCACGGCACTCGTTCATCAGGACAACGTGAGTAGATTTTTGTTAGATCCAGAAAAGATGCCAGGTATTGAGACTTGGACTCGGCGATATGAGTTGCTACGAAAGTGCGTTTCACCTGGAGCATCTAACTTATGAGAGCATCTCCCAAACCATTAATGAATAAGGAGGCACATGCCTATTCCATATAACCTTGCGGCAGAGATCGCGCGACGACTGAGTAAAGGTGCAGATGTTGCCGATCTCAAGGATGCTCTCGCACCCACTTCACATGAAGAGCGTCCAGTTTCGCCATCGGTGCCTGCGCGAGGTGAGACTACCGATGAAGCGGTACGGAAGAGGGTTGAGTTTCTCGAAGAGTTTGCTGGTCCCTTACCCCATCTTTCAGGGGAAGCTCCACAACCGGGAGCGGAGGAACTGGCCGGAAACATCGAGAACTTAATTGGGATGACGTCCATCCCCACTGGAGTTGCAGGCCCCTTGCGCATCAACGGCCTCCATGCACATGGAGATTTCTATGTTCCCATGGCGACGTCGGAAGGGGCGTTGGTGGCTAGCTATTCCAGGGGAGCGAAAATTGTGACGCTTGCGGGTGGGGCCTCATGCCTGACTACAGTTGAGCAGGTTCAGAGAGCACCTGGCTTCGTATTCGATACGATGGCTGAAGCAATACAGTTCACTGCCTGGTTAGTTGGAGAATTTGAACGAATACGTGAGGTTGCTGAGAGCACCACCCAACACGGTAGACTGGTAAACATGCGTGTGCAACCCCAAGCCAACTTCGTCTACTTGATTCTGGACTTCTATCCTGGAGATGCAGCTGGGCAGAATATGGTAACCTTTGCGGCACAGGCTGCATGTGAAGATCTGGTCCAGCGTACCCCTATAGTGCCGCGACAGTGGGTGATTGATTCGAATATGTCGGGGGATAAGAAGGGTACATCACTAAGTTTCTTCGACACTCGAGGACGACACACCACGGCCGAGGTGACGATCCCTCGAGCGCTAGTTAAGGAACGCCTCAGGACTACACCGGAACGGATTGGGGATGCCTGGCGCATGGGTGTAATTGGAGGCATCCAAACGGGTTCGATTGGCGTAAGTGGACACGTGGCGAACGCGGTTGCCGCAGTTTTTCTGGCGTGCGGACAAGATGTTGCTTGTGTGAGCGAGGCTAGCACGGCGTTACACCGTATGGAAGCGACTGAAAAGGGTGATCTTTATGCCTGTGTGACTATGCCCAATCTGATCCTGGGCACGGTGGGCGGCGGTACCCGCCTACCAACAGCGACTGAGTCGCTGCGCATTCTCGGATGCTTAGGGGATGACGGTGCAGCTAAGCTTTCAGAAATCACGGCGGGCCTGGCACTAGCTGGGGAAATTTCAATCATGGCTGCAATGGCTACAGGCGAATTCGCTCAAGCTCATCAGGCTTTGGGACGTCCGAAGCAAAACTCAGAATGATGAGGATTTTACGATGAACAGTGATACTAAAGTAGGCTCTGATAGACCCATTGAGGAGCGGGCAGCTTTTGACGCCATTCGCTACGGTAGCGTATGGGAAGATGCTGATGTGTTGTGCGAGGCCCTTGCTCCCGTTGCAAAAGGTGGACGCCTGCTAACCATTGCCTCCTCTGGAGACAATGCTCTGGCGCTCCTCACGCTCGACCCTGCCGAAGTGGTCGCTGTTGACCTGAGTCCAGCCCAACTAGCCTGTGTCTCGATTCGGGTGGCTGCCTTCTCTGAATTGGAAGATGAAGCCCTCCTAGACTTCCTTGGCGTAACTCCCTCGGCGAACCGAGAAGAGACGTACAAGAGTCTTAGAACCGTAATGCCAGACTATGCACGTGCCTTCTGGGACGCACATCTTGATTTGGTGCGGGAGGGAGTGATTCACGCCGGAAAATTCGAGGCTTACTTCTCCATGTTCCGCAGAAGGCTCCTGCCACTGATACATCCTAAGCGCCGTGTGGAAGGCTTGCTTCAGCCACGCTCCCCGGAAGAGAGAAGACGCTTCTATAGTGAGGTTTGGGACACTTGGCGCTGGCGATTCTTTTTCAGGCTCTTCTTCAATCGTTGGGTTTGTGGCCGCTTGGGTCGGGATCCAGCGTTTTTTGAACACGTTGAAGGCCCCATAGCCACTAGAATGCTTGCCCGCACAAAGCACGCGTTCAGCGAGCTACCCACTGACACAAATCCGTACCTAACCTATGTCATGACCGGGAACTATAGATCTGGTGCACTTCCACGCTATTTGCGCCCCGAACACCGGGGAATTGTTCGCGAACGAATCTCCCGAATTCGTACATTACTCGGTCCAGCAGAAAAAGCCGAAGGGCCTTTCGATGGGTTCAATCTTTCGGACATCTTTGAATATATGAGTTCGACGGAACATGAGCGTGTTTACACAGCACTGTTGGATTCTGCAGTACCCTGTGCACGTCTTGCCTACTGGAATCTCTTTGTGCCTCGTACGGCTCCACTTGCATTGAGAGACCGTTCCGGGCCACTACTGGAGCTTTCCAAAAACCTGCATTCTAAGGATCTTGCGTGGTTCTACCAGTCATTCCATGTCGATGAGGTGTCTGATGTTGGGTGAACTTGTTAGGGCGTTATTAGTCGGGGCAAGCTTCCTTCTGATCTTTGGCCTTGCTGAGCTTTGGAGAAAATTTGGGCACCCCTCCGTGGAACTCAGCAGAAAGTCGGTACACTTCACAGGGGGGCTTATAGTACTGGCATTTCCTTGGATTTTCGACAGCCGATGGACTGTAATTGGCCTAGTTGCGGTGTTCGCTTTCTTGATATGGGGCAAAGAGAAAGTTGGCCTTCTCAAAAGTATACATGGTGTGACAAGGAATACTGAAGGAGGACTGTTTTATCCGCTTGCAGTGGGTCTTCTGTTTGTCCTGGCATACGATAATCCCTCATTCTATTTAGCTGCCGCTCTGACACTGATTGTGTCCGATGCAGCAGCTGCAATTCTGGGTACCCGTTACGGTACAACAACCTACTCGGTGGAGGAGGATCGTCGTTCGCTTGAAGGCTCGGTATCCTTTTTCGTGATTACGTTTCTGGTAGTGCACCTCCCGCTGCTCCTAATGACCGACATCGATCCTGCAGTAAGCGTAATTTTGGCGTTATTAGTTTCAATCGTCGTCACACTTCTTGAGGGAGTGAGTCTCCGTGGTTCTGACAACGTCATTGTACCGATGGCAACCTTTTACCTTTTGATACGATTCGCATCAGATGATTCTGGTATAATTGCTGCCCATCTTTTAACACTGCTCGCAATTTTGGCCCTTGTGGGTTTGTTCGGCCTGACTTCAAAATTACTGCGCACTAGCGGAGTGATGGCAGCAACACTTTTCTTCTATTCGGTATATCTTTTTGGTGGGCCAGGGTGGATCGTTGCACCAGCCATCGCCTTCATATCAGTGGTGGCTGTGCGCTATGCTCTGCGTGACAGTGGCATTCGACATGATGCCCAACACCAGGTACTTGCTACCTTGTACGCAGTCATTGCCCTGCTGGTTATCCTCGTAGTTCATGACGTGCTTCCGCGAGTAATGTCGGGTCCAGACTGGCTATTAAACGGAGAGGCATTTCAGGCACCGTTTGTGGGTGTAGTTGCGGGACAATTCACTATGATGTTAATCACACAGTTCAGTCCGTTTCAGCCGGGGAGCCGAGAGCCTACATCCATTGCTATGACGGCGGGGCTTCTCGGCTTGGCTTTGTGTCTCGTGGCACCATTGGGTCTGGGTTCAACGGGAGAGCTTACTTTAGCATCATTCGGAACAGCCACGGCCATCGCGACAGTTGCGACCCTTCTCTACTGGCTTATGAGGAAACTGCCTGGTTGGCCTTCGCGAACGCCATGGAATATGAGGCTTCAAGCTGTATGCATCATATTCGCCACTCTCGTGGTGATACCTGTTCATTTCTGGATCTTGGGTGGGGGGTCATGATAGAGTATCGGAGGGAGTCATCGTGAGTGTACACGTCGAGGAATTGTTCCGCCGTCTTTTGGGATATCGCTGGGCTGTATTATCAGTTCACATCGTGCTGTTTATTGCCGGGATCATGGGAGCGAGTAGAGTACGCGTCGACTACTCAGCTGAACAGTTTTTAGTATTTGGAGGCGATAGCCAGGAGGTATTCGAAGGATACAAGAGCCATTTCCCACGTGAAGACCTTCAGGTATCGGCGTTTTTAGAGGTTAAGGGTCCTATCTCCGTCGATGAGTACGAAGATCTAAAAAAGTTGGCTGACAGCTTTACTGAAGCTGGGCTGGATCCTGTGAGATGGATTGGAGGTGCGCAGTTTGTCCAGGAGTCAGTTATAGGTGGTGAATCAACCATCGAAATTGTCCGACTTGAGGATCGGAGTGATGTTTCAGATGTCATGTTGAAGGAAATTTTGGAAACGCGACGTGAGCATCCACTGTTTGAGGGGTCACTTTGGAATAAAGATCTCACCGTCTTCGGAGTCCATGGATATCTAGATCCTGACAAGAACACTGATTCCCATCGCAGAGAAGTGACGACTGCATTGCAGGCTGTATTAGATGATTTGAAGCCGACATCTGGACGAGTTGTCCTCAGTGGCCTCCCTGTGTTGCGTACAACAATCCCTCTAGCACTAGAGGCTGACATGTCGAAGCTGTTGGGGATCGGAATCATCGTATCATTTATTCTGTTGTGGTTGTACTTCAGGAGATTCCTGGTAGCACTGATGTGCTTTGCTGGTGTGGCACCCGCTATTGTTCTGACCCTCGGCCTTATGGGGTATGCTGGACAGAGTATTTCAGTACTGACCAGTGTTGTTCCGATCGTGATCCTAGTAGTAGCATTATCCGATGCTACTCATCTCGTCGTTGCAACGCGCGAGGCTTGGCTTGGCGGTCGAACAATGCAAGAGGCGGTGGTGCATACCTTCACCACCCTTTCTCGCTCGTGCTTTTTCACCTCGCTGACTACTTCTCTTGGATTCGTGGGTCTAGTAGCTACTCGCAACTATCTCTTTGGAGAATTTGGAGTTGTATCCGCTTTGGCCGTGGTCATTGCCTATTTTGTGACGTTAACACTTCTTCCCGTCTTACTCTCTTTCGCTAAAGACTTAGGACCCCAGCAGGAGTGGGGCGAGCGTCTGTGGAAAGGTCTTCTCGCACGAGTCGAATCACTCTTACATCTTCCAGTGACGTGGCCTACGGCGATATTCGGGCTTCTGCTAGCAGTCGGTGTCGTAGCGGGAAGTCAGCTAAGAGTAGAGGCTTACATAATTGATGATCTAAAGGAGGAGGACACAATCCTGGAGGATTTGCGCTGGATCGAAGGGGAAGGTTTTGGACTTTTCCAGATCAACGTTTATTTGGCGCACCAAAACGGAGAGGGACATTCCCCCGAGATGTTACGGTGGATCCAGGAATTTCAGGATTTTGTTGAAGAAGAGCCGGCTGTTCTAGGTTCAGTTGGCCTTCCCCAGATAGTAGATGAATTGGGTGCGGCTTATGCCGCCCAGTCATTCAGTCTCACTGGCACAGAAGAAATTGGTCCCTTAGGGGCTGGAAATGCAGAGGAAATAAACGAGCTGCTACTAGGGATGGATGATGAAGCTCTGAACGATGTCTATTTGCGGGATGCTAATGTGGGCCAGGTGATTGTGTTGGTGAAAGACGAGGGTTCTCTGGTGTTGTCTCCCCTAATGGCTCGAGTAGAACACCGTTTGGAAACCCATCCTCCACCAGCAAGTCAGGCCAAGGCAACTGGCACCGTTAAGTTGACGACGATCTTGTGGGACAGACTCGTTTCTTCTTTCTTGCCAGGTATCGCTTTTTCAATCTTCCTGGTTTGGATTGCTTTGTCATGGATGTTTCGATCGATACGTCTTGGATTGCTCGCGGTTGTGCCCAATCTCGTTCCCCTGATACTGCTTTTAGGCCTTATGGGTCTCGGTGGATTTGATCTCAAACCCTCGACCATCCTCGTCTTTGCCATTGCATTTGGAATTGTGGCTGACGACACTATCCATTTTCTGGGAGCCCTCGAACGGAATTTGCGTTCTTCGGATCAAGTTCGCGTTGTATTGTCCCGCACGATTAGGGAGGTGGGCCCCGCTCTTATACTAGTGACTGTGGTGGTTGTTGCGGGATTCAGCGCACTCACGGCTTCACGCTTTCAGGCGTTATTCCTGATTGGGTTTCTGACTGCGTCCGCTGCCGTTCTAGCTTTGGTTGCTGACCTGATCGTGTTTCCAGCACTTCTTCGAGTTGTAGCCCACAATCCAACTGGTCGATCTCTAATAACGAAGAAGTCCAGTTGAGAAATGCAGGATATTTGATGGTTTGTTCTTACAGTGTGTCTAGGTTGCTCCCGATTATCTGTCTTTGGACTGGAATAGCAAAGGTCTTGCTAGATCAAGCGGATTAAAGGCATACTTCAGTCATGAATTTAGACAATTTCTGGAAAGAACTGAGAAGAAGAAGAGTGGTCAGGGTTGTCGTAGCGTATGCTGTGGCAGTCTTTATCATTTTACAGGTGGCTTCATTAACCTTTGAGCCGCTTGGCCTGCCTGCGTGGACCTATCAGTTTGTTCTGATTCTTTGTATGGCTGGTTTTCCCGTTGTGTCTGCACTGGCATGGGCATTCGATGTTAAGAAGGATAATGCTTCAGACGAAACAAAAACCGCGGGCCAATTCAGAGCAACGCGGCCTGTCATAATCGGAAGCGTAGCTCTGCTCGGAGTTGGTTTTGCATTGTGGAATTTCTCCACAAACCCCACAGAGATTGAAGCAGATGGAGTGGATGTAGACCTCATGGCGGTGGTTCCTTTTAGGATCTCTTCCGCGGATGATCGTGTGACTATCCTAAGAGAAGGTGTTCTGGATATGCTCGCTCCCATCTTTTCCGGGACTCCACAAATCATTGACAGTGGAAGAATGATAAATGCTTGGAGAGAGTTTGCGGGAGATAGTGAGGCTGATCTAAGCGAAGCGGAGTCGGTCGAATTGGCGCGAAGATTAGGTGCAGGTCGCGTGCTCGTGGGATCAGTTGTGGGAGATGGAGAGAGTTTCGCGATGAATGCGAGACTCCTGAGAGTCCCCGGAGGAGACTTGGTCGGAAATGTCTCTATCGATGGTTCAGCACCTCGTTTGAGAGAAACACTTACGCAATTGGCTAGTCAGGTGTTGTCTATGGAGGCGGGGGGGGATGAAAGTGAGATTGATTATTTGACCGAATTACTATTAGATGCACTGACTGCATATCTAGATGGCAGAAGTGCTTATAGAAGAACCGCTTATATCGAGTCTAGAACAGCTCATATGCAGGCCTTGGATATCGATAGCACCTTTGCTTTGGCGGCTGTGGGAGCTTACCAGGCCATACAAATGGGATTAGACGCAGAAAGATTCACATTAAGAAATAGAGCTCTCAGATTGTTGAGGAATCATATCGAAAACCTTCCTCCAAGGGATGAAGAATTTGTCCGGCTATGGTTGCCACCAGAAGAACGATATTCATTGGTAGAACGAGTTAGAACATTGGGAGAATTGGTCAACAGATTTCCGGAGAGTCCTGAAGCTTGGTATGAGTATGGAGACATTATGTTCCACAATACTTGGAGGGTATCTCAGGAAGATTGGTTGGAAAGATCGAAAGAAGCATTTGAAAAGGCCTTGGAACTAGATCCTTCCATGGGAGTGGCTAGGCAACACCTTGATTACCATTTAGCAGAAAGCCCTGATACTGTGGGTATGCGAGATATGTTTGAGAACACAATCCGCATAGCTGCAGGATCGGAGACGGAAGTATGGGCGAGATCAGGAATGGCCAGCTTAGGAGATTCGACAAATTTAGCTTGGATCAATGACAATCTGGAGCAACTTCCCTACACAGAGGCCCAGATGCTCCTTGTCTATGAAGGATATATTCAAGGAGGATTCAAGTATCCCAGCCCGTATGGAGAAAGGATTTTCTCCCGTCTGGAGCGCACTGCCTTAACTGCGGCTGATCGAAATCAGTACCTGACGTTTTTGCACGGTTACCTTCGTTCGGGGGGGCGTTCGGACGAGGCAGACGATGTACTCAGAGATTTCCAGGCTGAATTTCGGCCTGTCCCAGATTTTTGGATGTCGGCAAATCTCTACTGGGATGGAGCTTTGGATCCAGCGGAGTCCGCCGTGCCAATATTAGAGGCTATGGTTCCATCTCAAGGGTCTTTGACCTGGCCAATAAGTGTTAACGCATGTTTTTTGGAAATTTGGAAGATCAGGAAGGGCGACTTGTCTACGGTGGACCAGACGATCGAACGTCTACGCGATGGATCTAATGATCCAGATCCTGCCCATGGCCAGAATTCTTTTTGTGCTTTGGGACTTGAGACAATGGCCGCACATGAGAGAAACCCTGAGCAATCTGGAGAATTGGTTGAAGATCTAAAAAATGTGTTGGGTCAAGGTATAGTTTCCCATCGCTATTGGCAGTGGTTTAAGTTCGAAATTGCCAGGATGCTGGAAGACCAAGGGGACCCAGCCAGCGCAGCAAAAATCATAAAATACGTACCTGGAGCGCCCGCAATCTTTCCATTGGGCATGTCTACCATTTTGCGTGAATCAGCGAGGCTCAATGCTCTCGCTGGTAATCTCACAGAGGCACTCATTGATTACAGAGCGTTTCAGAGGATACGTCCCAATCCTGACTCTCGTTTTGACGCTATGTCAGAATCGATAGATCAAAAAATAGTGGAACTGGAAGCAGCGCTAGAGAATTAACTTGGGGCTTCCTAAGCAAATCGAGAACCAGGATTTTGGCGAAAATGGTAGTTTGGAAAGATACCTCTAAACGGAGTGGAGATGTAAAGTGATTGAACTAAATCAGAGGAATCTTTCCCGAAGGACTTTTCTGAATGCTGCAGGACTGACAATTGCCGGTGCTACCTTTGGGCCAGTATTAACAAGTGCTGAAATGAGTCACCGCGAACGGATTGAGGCTGCATTAACCAACCAGCCGACGGATCGCACTCCACTGAGCTTTTGGTGGCATTGGGCCAACAA
>PBUX01000068.1 GCA_002728565.1 Methanobacteriota archaeon
CCAGGCACCATGCGAGCCGAGCGCTCCATCGATAGACATTTTAATCGCTCGAACAGTCAACCGGTCTTCACCCACACCAATCATTTTGTAGTCAGCCAGGTGTTCGGCGAGTTCTGAGACAGACTCGCGTACCATGACCCAGAGCCGGATATCTAAACTTCCGTCTTCTGCCATTTCTTTGAAGACATCAATGGCTTCAAAGCTGGATCCAGCATCGTGAAAGGTAGTTATTCCTTTTGCCAGGGACTCTTCCTGGGCTAGCTCGACAACCCTCCTAGGGTCTGGGGGTACAGCTCCTTCGCGAGCAGGGGATAGTAGGCGACTCGCTGTTTCCCTGAAATAACCTATTGGGTTGCCCAAACCATCTCTGATGATTTCTCCACCACTGGGATCTGGTGTGTTTTCATCTATCCCAGAAAGTTCCATCGCTTTAGCATTTGCATAGACAGCGTGGCCACTGACGTGAGTTAGAAGGACAGGATTATCAGGCGAAGCGGCACTGAGAGTGATGTGTAAAGGTATTCCTTCAACATTCGGTACAGGAGCTCGATCCCATTTTTCTTGATGCCAACCTCGTCCAAGAATGAGTTCGCCAGGTTCAGCGTTGTTCGCAGCTTCTTCTACCATGGAAACCACTTCATCCCAGTTCGCTACATTCATGAGATTCAGTTGTAGTTGGGCTTGGCCGACCCCGTTGAAATGGGCATGACCTTCAATGAATCCGGGGATAGCAGTTTGCCCTTCCAAATCAATGACTTCAGTTCGTGATCCGAGGAACTCATCGATGTCTGCGTCACTACCTAAAGCCAGAATCTTTCCTTCCTTGATCGCGATGGCTTGGGCGGTGGGATTATCATCATCTACTGTTACAATATGACCATTGATCAGTACCAAATCGGCAGCGTCCCTGTCCCCGATGACCCTCAGGACCGAAATGAGTACTAATATGGCGATAGCTGATAAAATAATCCGTGAGGACATGTGTTCTCCTGCTATATGTTTTTGGGCTGCAGTTATTTAAGTACACCAATTGTAAAAGGCTGATAACAATTCTCAAAGGTGTATTGGAAGCTCTAACAGATCATGTAGCGAAGCAAAGGTTACCCTTTCACTTCCAGGTTTTGCTAGCTAATACGCCACGGCCATTCCGTCTTTGTGTGGCGTCGACCCTCCACTCATCGTTCCCGTCGTTCTGTCGAACATGATCAGTTGTGCGCCACCAACTCCGCCGATCGTGGTCCTATGGTTCATATCGTGACCCCAGCGTTCGAGTTGTGCGATCACGTCAACAGAGATTCCCGGTTCAGCTGTCACTCTAAAACCGTTGTTATGATTGATTCGTGAGATTTCCACGGCTTGCTGGGCATTCATACCAAACTCCACGACGTTCAAGAAAATTTGTACATGTTGTTGGGGTTGCACTGCTCCACCCATAGCTCCGAAGGTCATGAAGAATTCACCGTCTTTAAATGCCATCGCAGGGATAATGGTGTGGAAGGGTCTCTTTTTTGGTTCGATCACATTCACATGGCCAGCTTCGCGTGAAAAAAGGGCGCCACGGTTTTGCAGGCTAAAGCCTGTTCCTGGAGCGACTAGGCCAGATCCGAATCCAGAGTAAAGACTGTAAATGAATGATACGGCGTTATTATCCTTGTCCATCACCTCCAGGAGCACGGTGTCCCCTTCGTCGGGAATACCTGACTCTGGACGTTCCATGGCTTGAGCTTCGACGATCCTGTCGAACTGTTGTTTCCCGTACTCACTAGAAATCATTTGGTTAATAGGTAAATCGTTGAAGCTGGGATCAGAGTTCCATTTCTGGATGTCTGCGTAGGCCAGCTTCTTGGCCTCAATGATGTAGTGCAGGTATTCAGCCGAGTTATGTTCCATCGATCCCATATCGGTGTTCTCCAGGATCTTGAGCATTTCTAGGGCTGCAATTCCTTGTCCGTTGGGAGGCAATTCATATAGACGGTAGTTTTTGTAATCGGCATGAATAGGTTCTACCCACGTCGAAGTATGTTCTGCGAAGTCTTCCATGGACAGAAATCCATCGTGCTCATTCGAGTAATCGACAATGGCTTGGGCGATTTCACCTTTGTAGAAAACGTCTCTTCCCTCTGTGGCTAGCAACCGGAATGTTCTTGCTAAATCTTTGTTTACAAATACATCTCCCATTCGAGGTGCCCGCTCTCCATCAATCAGCCAGGTGTCTCGAGTGGATTGCTCCTCAGAGTCTTCAAGACCCTCCCAGGAGTCGGCGATTATCCTTGAGACTGGGAAGCCATTTTCTGCGTAGTGTATGGCTGGTTCAAGAACTTCTGCCATGGTCATAGTTCCATATTCTTCTAAAACCTCAAACCATCCATCAACGGCACCAGGGACTGTCACGGAGTAGATGCCTCGGATACGGTCCATTTCATGTTGTTCTAATTTTTCATTCAACTTTTCAAGATTGACAGATGCAGGTGCTCGCCCGCTCGCGTTGATTCCGACTAGGCGATCTTCTTCGGCAAGGTAGATCATGATGAAAGCATCACCACCCAAGCTCGTTCCCATTGGTTCAACAACCGTGAGTACCGCTGCAGTCGCGACCGCAGCATCAATTGCATTTCCACCCTGTTTGAGGATGTCGAGACCAGCATTGGCGGCTAGTGGCTGACTGGTAGAGACAACACCACGAAGACCAGAAACGGGTGATCGCATGGTTTCAAAAGGGAAGGCCCCTTCCTCGGCTTGCGATGGCTCAGATGAGTTGCCGTCACTACAAACGGATGTGATCAATAGGGTTGGGATGAGTACCAATACCTGGATGATTCGACTTCCAAAACCTAGCCTTGCCATTTCTGCACTCCTCTGTGTGTCATCATTGCTTGTTGGGTCTCAGACTCCAACAACATTAGTCATGGGTTGCGGATCGGCTACCCTTTGGGGCAAAATCTATAAGAACCCTAGCTTGAGAAAGGGGTTGGCAAAGGAGGAGGCGTTATGGAAGAAGTTAAGCCTGATCGAACTCAGCAACCTTTGAGTACGGTCCTTTTGTTGGTGGGCCTGGTCTTTATTTTTGGAATCATGCCGCTGATGCAGTGGTGGCCATCAGGATGGCAATGGCAACCGAATCAGCCCGAATATGAACAGATGATACAGGGAGTGTACGCGACACTGGGTGTGTTTCTTGTAATAGCTTCAAGAGATCCCGCGGCTCACAGGAGTTTGATAGCGTTCACGGCGTGGTCGAGTATTGTGCATGCTGGGATTATGACCGTGCATGCTGTAGGTGATTCCACAGAGAGCGGGCACTTGATGGGAGACATTCCAGCTCTGGTGATTGTTGGGGTGGCTTTGTTGTTGTTGGCACCAAGGACGGCGGAGACGGATTCCTCTACTAGTTAGTGATGAGATCTACACTTTCCAGTATCGAGTGACAGTATCGGATCCTTCGAAACAGAGCGCTCCTAGGTAAGAACTTGCCACCTCTAAGGTCTCAAACATCCATTTTTGGGGTGTTTGGGGTGAGACTTTGGTCTCCCGTAAGAATCGGCCTCTCGTATTGGTAGGTATGACACTGAAATCGTTAGAAGAAACGCTAAACCCAGTTCCCAAAGCCTTTAAGTAAGCTTCATTCAAGGTCCAGATTTGGTAAAAAGCTTGTGATCGCTCTTCTTCTGGGCATTTGTTTATGAAGTTGTTTTCATTGTTAGTTAGGAAGCGTTCTGCAATTTTAGAGAAAGGACGTTCAGCTTCCAAATACTCAAGGTCTACCCCGACTCGGCGACTCTGTGTTACAGCAATGAGACCCATATTTTGCGAATGTGAGAGGTTGAAGCTCAGGTCAGGATGGTTTTCAAGGACAGGCTTTCGATTGTTTTCGTAAGTGAAAGAAATCTCGGAAGGATCGCTCTGAGTATATTTCGAGAGTATCCTTCTCAGATGAGCTCTTCCAGCTAAGCGCTTGTCTAATTGTCCTCTTGGATCATCCTGGTCGAATCGTTTGAGTTCGTCATCAGATAGGATTTGTCGGTCGTCTTTTTGCAATTCGAGGGAGAATTTCCATATGTCGATCTCCTCTTCTGGTAGACAGGTCCATCCCGTTCCCGAAATCCACTGGTTATATGTTGCCATGTATCAATTCCGAACAGGTTAAAGAGGCTCTCTTTGTATTTTCAAAGATACTTAGGATGTCTCCAGTAATTTTGGACTGGTTATCTAAGCAATCAAAATTTGTCAAATGGTCGTTTTAGTCCAATCTTATAAGGTCTGTGAATATCTTGAAAGAACAACTTAAGCCAATGTGGGATAGTGACTTGGATTTAATTGCTTTAAACGGATATTGGTTGAACATGAAACGGTTTTCTACTTGATTTAGTGGGTTGTGATCGAACAGGAGACTAAATAGATGGTATTTATGAAGGCATTTAGTGCGGCGGCGGCAGGGGTTGTCCTGCTGCTTTCGGGTCAGATTGCGGATGTAACTCTGCCTGCAGAAACGGCTTTATCAAGCGATAAGGCTGAGATTTCTGTGCGCACTCCAGTGTCACAAAACGAAGTCATACAGAGTTATGTCTCGGATGACATTTCTACTCCGTCGGTCCTGCCGGTGGATCTTTCACCAGAGGAACTGACTGGTGTAGTCCAGAAGTACTGTGTCGTCTGTCACAACGATGTGATGTTGACGGGTAATTTGACCTTAGCAGAGTTCGACGTTGCTTCGGCCACTGTGAAGCCGGTGATAGCGGAGAAGATGATTGTCAAGCTGAGAGCTGGAATGATGCCGATTCCAGGGGCTCCTCGGCCCAGTCCGGACACACTTCTTGCTTTGGTAGAGACACTGGAAACGATTATTGATGATGCGGCTGCAGAGGATCCGAATCCTGGAAGTCGCACATTCCAGCGTCTGAACCGAGCAGAGTATGCGGAATCGATCAAAGATCTTTTGGATTTAGAGATTGATGCTGGGGACTACCTGCCATTAGATACGAAGAGTGCCAATTTCGACAATATTGCCGATGTGCAGATGTTGTCTCCGAC